>JAJTIA010000005.1 GCA_021299995.1 Candidatus Jidaibacter sp.
AGCGGGTTTAGCAGCTTAATTAAGAGTTACATCCTATAAATCGATTTTTCTTGCAATTTCAATAAGTAATCTGGTATAATACGCATATAAATTGTAATTAAATGGTTGGTAATTGCGGTGATTGATAGATCAAGAGCTGAGGCTGTATATAATAATAAATATATAAAATTGTTACAAATCGTAACACCAGTTGCGATAAGACTTGGTACTAATTATTGTGGTGGGCAAGCGCTTTACTCTGACATGGAGATCCCTGTGCTTCTTGGTGCTATGTCTTGCACTCAGTTGTCTGGAAAAGCAGATGCACTTCACATGTTGCTTTTAAATCCTATAAAGCATCAGTTGATGTCTTGGTTGATTTATGGTGCATTATCCAGCATTGGTTTGAATAAGGATGTGACGATATTTGCTTCAAAAATGTGTGCAACTCTTCTTTATAGCTCTAGATTCTCAGATCGTGCGCAAGAGCATTTCGACTTGTATACTGTTATACCAGATCTATCAACTTGTATTCTGAGTTCTACAGGTTTGTATTATATTCTAGGGAAGAGCTACTTTATGCCATATGCTGTGTCGATCGCTTTTAGATCCCTGTTTGACACATTAGCAGTAGAGGCTTTGGATCCAAAGCTCGATAAAGAAGTTCCATCTGTGCTTGCATGGGGTTTATATGCGTCTATTTATGATGCCATTTTGCCAATTGGTGTGCATAGCCCACTAATCAGTTGTCTAGATGATTCAATGAAGTTCTTTGTTGATGGTATAACTTCTTTTGTAGCTGAATCAGGTATTGCAAGTCATATAGCTATATAACTATAACTGTATCTTCGCTAATTACGATTTCTCAATCTGCAAGAACTTCTGCACTTTTGGATCGTTAAGATCGCCATTAAACAGTAGCGTTTTTCCTCTAGCATTTATCGCAAGTATATGTGTTGCAAAGCTTGAAATAAAGCGCCTGTTATGGCTCACAAACATTACAGTTCCTTCGTAATCGGATAATGAATTAGACAAGATTTCACTACTTGCCATATCCAAGTGGTTTGTAGGCTCATCGAGCATCAGAAAGTTTGCATCCTGCACCAAAAGGCATGCCAGACCAAGCCTGCTTTTTTCTCCCCCAGATAGAGATTTTGCCATCTGGAACGCTGCATCTCCCTTGAGTAATAGCGATCCAAGAATTGATCTAGCTTTTGGGATTGTCAGAGTCTGGTCGGTTGACATTAGGTTATCAAGCGCAGATTTTTCCATATCTAGGGCTTTTACCTGATCTTGCGAATAATAGGCGAGTTTTACATTGTGGCCAAATTGTAGCGCCCCATCTATAAGCGGTACAATGCCTGCTATGCTTTTGAGTAATGTAGATTTACCAATGCCGTTTGCTCCAACTATCGCGATTTTACTTCCTCGCTCTACGAATAAAGAGAAGTCTTGGATTAATGCTTTTTCATAACCTATAGCGCAATTCTCAAGCTTTAAAGGTTCTACCCCACTTTTTGTTTGCAGCTGAATTTTTATGCCGATTTCGCTATTTTTTTGATCGATATTAATTCCATCTAAAGATTCTTCCATTCTCGCGATCATCTTGAGGCGAGACTGTGCTTGCTTTGCTTTTGAAGCTTTTGCCCCAAACTTGTCTACAAATTTTTCAGCATGCTTGATTTGCTTCTTAATTTCTTCAGCGGACTTTATTTTTCCTTCTTGTTCTTCTTCGTACTGGACTAAAAACTCATCAAAATTGCCATGGTATTCACGAACAGTACCGTTTTTTAAATGCAATATTAGATCTGGTATTTTATTCAAAAAGTCTTCATCATGTGAAACGAAAAGGACGCCAAGATCGGTATTGATTAGATAATTTTCAAGCCACATAATACTAGGTAAATCCAAGTGGTTTGTTGGTTCATCTAGGATCAACAGATCTGGCTCATTTACAAGCAATTTTGCAAGCTCTAACCTCATACGCCACCCGCCAGATAGATCTGTCGGATGAAGTTCTAGCTTATCCTCTCCGATACCTAAGCCGCTTAATATCTTGCTTGCTTTAGACTCAAATGCATATCCACCAAGCGTTCTATATTCGTGCTCAGCAGATTCAAATCGCTCGAAGGCTTCGTTGGAGAAGTGTTCTTCCATCTCTTTTTGAGCATCATTTAGCTTGGATTTTAGGGAAAAAAGCTTGTGTGCACCAGACATACACTCCTCAAGAATTGTGTCTAAAGGATTGGGGTTTGGATCCTGAGGAAGGTATCCTATCACCATGTTTTTCGGCTTAATTATGTTGCCATCATCTGCCTCATCAAGGCCGCATATGATATTTAATAGCGTTGATTTACCAGCGCCATTTGGGCCTACTAATGCCATGATTTTATTTTCTGGGAACTGATAGTTAAGATTATTTAAGATGGTTCTGCTACCAAATTTTTTTATTATATTTTGTAATATTAACATGTTCGACACCATGATTTATAAATTGATATTTTAGCCAGCCAAATAACTGGGGTATGTGCCGAAGTAAGGGGGCGAAAACCGACTTATCCGACATACGATACAGTTTTTCGTATGCCTCAAGCTACCCTGTGATAACTATGAAAAGCTCCTTGAACATGTCTTTAAACTTTAAAAATTGTTCTGCGATCATACTCATTATCACAATAAAAGTCAAGAAATTCCAAGGCTCTACTCATTTACCCTGATTTTTCTGATTTTTTCTACACAGTTCATGCCCGCTATTGTGATTGCAGCATTTTGATATATTAGGCTAAAATTGCAGGATGATGCTGTAAATACTATTATATTTGTGTTGCTTTGAGACTTGTTATCATAGTATGAGCGGGAATAAGATTCATTGATATCCACAAGAGCTAAAAATGTTTTGGTTTTTTGATCATAGGATGTTGACTGTATTTTGTACTCATAAGCATAGCGGTTTGGTGTATAGAGAATATCTGCTAAATACTTTATGTATTGAGAGCGATTCATATTCAAAGTCTCTTGATCGATTATTTTATCTTGGTTTTCAGGGTCCACATAAAAGCTTTGTTTTATAAATGTTGCACTTGGTTTTGCATAATATTGGTAGAATCTCTTGATTGAGTTTGAATCCCTCGAGTTCATCACGCCTGCAATTTGCTCGAAAAATGGTGTGATGTCTTTTGATATATCTTCTGCTGATGCTATGTTGACTGCCATCAGTAACGCGATAAGAGCTATTTTGATTTTCATTGCAATAGTGCCATAGACTTCAATACATATAAGATGAAATGTATCACACTTTATTAAATACAATAGCTTAAATTGATTGACTTTGGGTCCACTAGACGATTTATTTGTATCTAAATGTTCTAGGTGTTTTATGTCAAAAAATTCTTTATTGCAGCTTGAAGTTGATATTTTGGATATCACTAAGGTAATGTCAGTCTTAGAGAAAACTAGTGAATTTGTTGATATAATTGAGATAGGAAGCACCTTGATAAAATGTGAGGGGATCAATTTGCTTAGGATTTTAAAAAGCAAGTTTGACAAGATTCCTATATTTGTTGATATCAGAACCATAGATGATGGTGAATACGATACAAAGCCGTTTTTACAAAATGGTGCGGCTTATGTAACTGTTCTTGGTGAGTCTGATAATAAAACTATTGAGAGTGCACTTAAAGTAGCAAGGGAGTATAAGGGTAAGGTGGTTGTAGATTTAATGGCTGTACAAGACAAAGTTTCACGAATAAGAGAGTTGAAAGCTATTGATGTAGAGTTTTTTTATATACATAATGGCTTTGAGCAACAAGCTGCTGGTAAAAATTATATAGCAGAGTGTAAAGAGATAGTGAGCAACTTCCACGATCTTAAGTTGTTTGTTGCAGGCAGTTCGTCGCCATCTGTGATACAAGATATAATGACACTATCGCCATACGCTATTGTTGTTGGTGGTGAGGTGATAAGTGCGACTGATCCAAGAGGGGTCGCAAAGTCCATAAATGATACTATGTTGTCATTTTTAGATAAAAAAGCTGTGTAGATGATTATATTAGAATTTTTCAATATCTTTTCGATTTTATCTGTAGAGGGCGTGAATATAGAATTCATCTTTGCATGTCGCTATAGGAATGCAGAAGTTTCATTTTGCAAGGATTTTGCTTGAAGCTGGTGCAAGTACGCAGTTGCAAAACAGTAAGGGTAATACTCCGATTCATCTTGCAGAATATAAGACTGCTATCTTAGAAGATGTAGTAAAATATTCCAAAGATCTAAACACGCAAAATATTGCTCTTCAAACACCGATGCATGTTGCTGCTTATAAAGGCCATAAATCATGTGTGAAAGCACTCAAAGAGGCAGGAGCGCGAGATGATATAATGGATAAAGCTGGTAAAACAGTGTCTGAAATACTGCCTTCTATCTGAAGATGTCATTTTTATTGCTGAATGTGCATATTTCTTGTAAAGATCGGCAATTTATGAGACAATAACGTATAAATTATATTGTGTGATGTTATGCAAGACAAATCTCTATATCTGTTTAATCAATTCTTTGATGCTTTTGCTGAGCAAAACGAGGAGCAGCTTAAAATTGCTTTGGTCAATTTTCGAAAATTCGTTTTTGAAGAGCTTAAGTGGATCGCTGATTTTAGCATAAGCGATGAGGGTAAACCTGTATGTAAAAAAGATGGCATGATAGATCAAGATCTTTCAGGGTTTATTCAATATTTTTTTTTGTACAACGATGGTGTGCGAAGTATCATTAATAAAGAGAAAATCGATTCTGTGATTAATATCTTGAACGGAATAGAAGACGATCTCTCTCATATTTTTGCTAATAAAGAATTGGAATTGGAGAAACGCAAGTATTTAACAGAAGGCGGTGTAGCTGATGACCAAAAACAAGAGCAATGGGATGTATTGAGAAAGAAGTTTGAGGACCAAAGTTTAGCAGCTCGCGGTACTACGGCTTACAAGCAAAGGAGAGCCGAGTTTTGTGCAATAGAGCTCTACTTAAAGCAAGATTATGTGATATTGTATGATGAAGCGTTTGTAGTAGAGCAGCCTGTTGATGAGCTTGCTCAATATGCAATTGAAAGGACTTTTGTATACAAAGGTGTTGCGAGGTTTGCTGAAGAACAGATATTACCTGTACTCTATAGCGCAATAGCATCTAAGCGTATGAAATCCCAAAAAATGGACCAAATAATAAAGCAAAACCCATCTTATAGTATCGCAAGGAGAAATGGCCTTACTTTTCAAGACCCTCTTTCTAGTGCAGAGAAAATTAAATTGGTTTATGCATTGAATTATGTAGCAAAAAATAAATCGCCCTTCTCATTTGTTTTGTGTAATAATTTGCACTTTTGTACGATGGTTTTATATCCAATCAATCTTCCTGATGGAAAGCAGGGTGTTAGCATGCTCTTTTTTGATGGAATGAGTGAGATGAAATCTTCTTACGCAAATAAATGGGTGACAGAGGCGGATGGTTTTTTGCAAGAGGTGTCAGCGAAGAAAGATTTGGGTTATAAAGCTGTGCAAGATTGCCATGTGCATGTGCAAAGCCAAAGTAACTGTTGGCTTAGCGTTGCTATGTTCATAGGTATTGTTATTAGCCACTGTGCACTGAGTCATGATCTATCTTTATTGAAAAGTCAGATTGAAGAGGTAAAGAACAATAAGAGTATTGAAGATGGTGCAAGCAGTACCTTACAAGAGCTTCATACAATAATAAAAAAGCAAGGCTTTGCACAAGAAGTTGAAGAGCAGTTATTGAGAGAACATATAGAAGATGGTCTTTCATTAGTTGATAGTTTGACCAACAGTATAAATACCATTTCTGATTTATATAATAATGTGAAAGAGCTGGTTAGTGATGCTTTGGATAAATCCGGCATTGATAAACCGGATGGTGCTGGAGAGTTCTTAAAGTGCGTACATAACACAATGGTTGAGGATGGCTGCGTGCCTGCACTGGAATACAAAATGTCTTGGCTTAGAGGTATTATAGACATTCCGATTTTTTGCTTTCACATATACTGGAATATAGATTTTATAGGTCATAGAATAACTATGATAAACACGATGTATTTATATATGACGGAATCATCTCTGAAGAATTCTGGAGAAGATTCGAAAACGCCACTAGCGCCAGAAGGCTATCAATATGTTTGGATGTGTGTACTAAGTATATTTAGTGAAGAGCCTTTGATAGAAGCGGCTAAAATGTATATGCAATTTTTAGAAGAGCAAAGGAGAGAGCTGAATAAATTGAGCAAGACCCCTGAGTCTTTGATGAAAAAGAAATGTGTACTGAAAGGCGATTTTGATAGAATATTGGATAAAGTGTTTCTTGACCAACAAGTTTCTCAAACTGTTCTTATGGCATGAGATGATTTACTGTGCTTTTTGTTTTTTATCATTGCCTCTTAGTTCTTCAATCTTTTTCAGTGCAGCTTGAACATAATGGCTTTTTACTATGTTATTTAAAATGTCATGAGAGATGATTCTAATGTCATTGCTAAACACAATTAATAGTACAATTAAAGTTATGCTTAATGTGTAACTAAAGATCTTCCTGATGATAGCTATAATCATGCTAAAGAGCCAAATAAATGGGCTAAACACTTTACTAATCACTTCTGAAAACGCCATTTGTATGATAAATATAAGTTGTATTTAGTTAAGCTAAAACAAGATGTTGATCTACGCAATGATTTTTAATAGCTATTTGGTTGATTTTTATGAAGCATGTGTCGGTATTATTAGAGCAGGTGCTTAAAGCACTTGATGTGAAAAGCGGTGGTTTGTACTTAGATTGCACTTTTGGAGCTGGTGGTTACACTAAAGCTATTCTCTCGGTTGAGGGGGCCAGGGTTTGTGCTATAGATAGAGATTCTAACGTTTTGCAAGATGTCGAAAGTCTAAGAGAGTGTTATGGAAATAGGTTAGAGTTTTATCTTTGTGATTTTGGCGGTATGGATGAGGCGCTTGCTAAATATCAAGAGATGTTCGATGGCATAGTTTTTGATATCGGCGTTTCATCTATGCAGATCGATCAGGGGGATAGAGGGTTTTCATTTCAACAGAGTGGGCCACTTGATATGCGTATGGATAGTTCGCAAGAGCTAGACGCAAAATATGTTGTAAATCACTTGCCAGAAAAAGAGCTTGCATCGATAATTAGGGAGTATGGTGATGAAAAAAGGGCGAGGATAATTGCAAAAAACATTGTAAATGCTAGAAAAAATAAAGAGATTGAGACGACATCAGAGCTTTCTGATATAATTAGGGCGTCTATTCCGTATTATAAAGATTCTATTAATCCTGCGACCAGAACATTCCAAGCTATAAGAATTTTTGTAAATGATGAGCTAAATCAGCTTAAAAAAGGTTTACTTATTGCAAAATCATTGCTAAAACCGACAGGTGTGCTTGCTGTAGTCACTTTCCACTCTGGAGAAGATGTAATTGTTAAGAAACAATTTGATTCTTGGTGTGGTAAAGTTTCCGCACCAAATCGCTATTTGCCCCAAGCTATAGAAAAAAATGCGAAATCAGAGTTTGTTTTTGTGCATAAAGGCATAGTTATTGCTGGAGAGGATGAGTTAGAAAACAATCCGCGAGCCAGATCTGCGAAATTAAGAGCAGTCAAAAAATGTGAGGTTTAATTTTAGTGCTTTATGAATAAGTACGTGATAGCATATTTCTTTCCTATATTGCTAATTTTGGCTGGAAGTGTCGCATTCGTATTTTTCATAAAAAACAAAGTAATGAAAATCTCGAAAGAAGTGCGCTCTGTTAATGTACAAATCATTGCAGAAAAAGAGGCAATACATATACTAAATGCTGAGTACGCGTTTTTAACTAACCCAAAAAGAATGAAGAAACTTATATCTAAACATCTTAGTCTGCACGAAATCTCGAAAAATCAGCTTATTGAAGATTCGGAGATTCAAAGGCATTTTGATATAGATATACAAGACTATAGGGTGAAATTAGAGCAGAAAAATGCAGAAATGCTTTCTGTCGAAGACCAACAAAGCATATTTAATTTGCAAGAACAAGAAGCGATTTCTGATGGGGGTAACTAAATTGGCGTTTTTACATAAAAAGATGCAAAATCGTCCGACTTCTAAGGTTGCAGAAGAAATAGCTTTACACATGAGTAAGGGCAGAATCTTATTCATGATGCTTGCAATTAGCATTACATATCTTGCTCTCATGTTACGTATGTTTGACTTGAGCCTCTCGAACCACGAAGATGTAAAGATTGCTAAGAGAGATTTTGATGGTACAGAGCTTGTAATGCAGCGTTCAAATGTTGTGGATAGAAACGGTGTGATTCTGGCTGTTAATCTTAGCACAGCATCTTTATATGCCCACCCAAATAAAATTGTGGATAAGACTGATGCAATCAAAAATATATGTGCTATTTTCTCGCAGCACAATTGCAATGAATTTGAGTCTAAGATCAATTCAGATAAGCCGTTCGTATGGCTTAAAAGGCATTTAACACCAATAGAGCAGCAGTATATACACGATCTTGGAATTGCAGGTATCGGCTTTATGAGGGATGAAAAGCGAGTGTATCCCCATGGCAACTTGTTTGCACATACTCTGGGCCTTGTAGATATAGACAGCAATGGTATTGCCGGTGTTGAGAGATTTTTTGACGAGCGTTTGAAAAATAATCATATACCATTGCAGCTTTCACTTGATATCAGAGTGCAAGAGATTTTGCGGGAAGAGCTTCTAGAGCAGGCGCAATTACATAGTGCGATAGGTAGCTCTGGATTGGTTATGGATATCAACACAGGCGAGATTATTGCGATGGTTAGTTTGCCAGACTTTGATCCACATGATATTGGCAGCGCGTCTGAGCGTGCAAGATTTAATCAAGTTACGCTTGGTGTGTACGAGATGGGTTCTACGTTTAAGATGCTGACACTTGCTATGGGATTAGATGGGAAATATTTTAAGCTCAATGATGCGATTAATACTGACAATGTGATTAAAGTTGGTAATAAGGCGATCAACGATTATCGGGGTAAAGGTGGTTTGATGGCATTGCCAGAAGTGTTGATGTACTCATCAAACAAAGGAGCAGCACAAATTGGTATGAGAATTGGTGCTCAACAGCAGCGTTCATATTTTGAGGACTTTGGATTGCTTTCACAATTAAAAGTAGAAGTTGGAGAGAAGAGTAGTCCGCTTTACCCTTCTTCTAAGATTTGGTCGCAGGCTAGTACCATTACTATTAGCGATGGGCATGGTACTGCTGTAACTCCAATGCATGCTGCCAAAGCGATTTCATCAGTTGTCAATGGTGGATACTCTATAGAACCTACATTGCTGCGTAAAAAAGACGATGAAGATTTGCCTGATAGAAAGCAAATCTTATCCTCAGAAACATCCGATACTATGCGTAGAATGCTGCGTTTGGTTGTCACAGATGGTTTTGGTAAAAAGGCGGATGCATCAGGATATTTTGTTGGCGGCAAAACAGGTACGGCAGAAAAAATAGTTGGGCGCTCTTATAGCAAAAGTGCAAATCTAGCATCGTTTTTAGGTGCGTTCCCAATGCATAATCCAAAGTATATTGTGCTTGTTATTATAGATGAAGCATTACCTAACAAAATCAATGCAGGGTTTACAACTGGCGGTATGGTTGCAGCACCGGTTGCGAATAAAATTGTTTCAAGAATTGCGCCAATTTTAGGTGTGAAGCCAAGAAGTGATGATGATCTAGAAATTAAACAGAAAGTGCACTTGGATTATAGGCCTTTAAATAAAGCAACATTAGATAAAATACGCAACTAATGATTGCGCACTTCATACAGAAATTCAAAACTACAGCGATTATAGCGCTCAAAATTTCATTTGTATTTTTAGCATTTTATCTTGTATTCCAAGAGATTGACATAGAAGATATTATATCTCAACTGGAAGGCGTAAGTATTTCATGGTTGGTTTTGGCATTTGTATTTTCTAACATATCGCTAATTTTTAGTGGGCTGCGAAGCCAAGTGTATTTTGAGCAATTTGGTCTAAAAATATCAAAGTCATTTTCTGTAATGCTTTATTACATAGGCACATTTTTTAATGTGGTGTTGCCTGGTGGAATAACTGGTGATGGTTATAAAGTATTTGCTATTGCAAAGCACTATAATTTTTCAAAAATTAAGGCGTTACGAGTCATATTATATGAGCGCGTGAACGGGTTCTATGTTCTTGGGATTCTTTGCTTGATCTGCGTGTATTTTTCAGATTTTGCCAATATACAGCACGTTAATATTATCAATACAATTTTACTTGTGGCGATCACTCCATGCTACGCTTTTGGAATTAAGTATGTGCTGCGTGACAGGTTTGATGCAGTAGTGAAGGCTACAACATACTCATTTGTCGTACAGATTCTGCAGGTGTTAATGGCACTAAGTATCATGAAAGCATTTGATGTTGATTTTATGCCATATATGGATTTATTAGTATTATTTATAGCTGGTTCTATATTATGTGTATTACCAATTTCGATAGGTGGCATTGGCATGAGAGAGTTAACGTTTTTATATGGTGCGGAGCTTTTAGGGTCGCTCTCACCAGAGCTTTCTGTGAGCATAGGGTTTTTAAGTTTTATTATTTATGCTGCAACTGCGCTGATAGGTATGCCAATAATGCTTTTAAAGCTAAATAAATCTTAAGAAGATGTGTTTTTACTTGAAATTACTTGTAAATATTTGATATAATTAGCTTTTATAATTAGCTTTAAGTAAAAACTTTATGCCATTGTTATGAATAGTATTAAGAAAAATATCTAGTGGTTTTATAATCATAAATATACAGAATCTGCACAAGCTTGGACGCCTTTTGCAATAAGGCTTTGGTTAAATATGTATACAGGTAAGCATTGATCTAATGGTATGTTGATATCAATTCCACTGTTGCTCATATCAAAAACTGACCAAAGATCTTTCTGGATGTCTTCTTTGTTTTATAGTTGTTTATCTCAGTTTGGTTATAGCAAACACACAACGGTTTTTGCAGCTAAAATGCTTGCTAATACCCTTTATGGTTGTAGGTACGAGACTTTTGACAAAAACAAATCCATTATGGAACGCAGGAACATTTATAAATGCTTATATAGCGATTTTATGGCTGCTGTTTTAGTGGACTCATCCGATTTTTTGCTCAGTGCTACAGGTCTGTATACCGAGTGGGGTGACTCTTATGTAATGCAGTGTTTTGTCTCTTTCTTATCAAGTGTAGCTATTGGGTATGCGGCTCAAGTTGTAAATCAAGAGTCAACATTACCTAGTAAAGTCATTTATGATGTGCTACATAGCTCTGTGTGGAATTTCTTGCTTCCAATTGAAGGCGTGAGCCCAGTAATAGATTATGTGCCAGAAGTTGTGTATTCATGGTGTCATAATACAGCAATACCATTTACAGAATCTGGTTTGAGTGTTGCTTAAGTTTTAGTAATTTTTTTATTCTAAAGGTCTGCAATTTTAGAGAATAGCAATCTGTCTTTATTACTTGTGCAAAAGAAAGAGTTAAGCATTTAAAGATGCCTTATGGTTTAACAGCTTTGCATTTTTCTCAATATATTGAACTATTAGACTTGCTATATCTTTGCCGCTTGCACTTTCAATTCCTTTTAGGCCTGGAGATGCGTTTACTTCTAAAATTAAAGGCCCTCGTGCAGAACGCACAATATCCACGCCTGCTACATGTAACCCTAAGATTTTAGCGGCTTGAATCGCCATCTTTCGCTCGGTTGGTGTGATTTTGACATGATGCGCGGTACCACCTTGATGGATGTTGGCCCGAAATTCCCCTTTTTTTGCTCTTCTAACCATAGAGGCAACAACTTTATCACCAATAACAAAGCAACGAATATCTTCGCCATTTGCTTCTTTGATAAATTCCTGCACTAGGAAGAAAACATCTAAATCACGGAATGCATATATCAAGTTCTCAGCAAGTTTATTGCTCTCTGCTAGTATTACACCTTTGCCTTGTGTACCTTCTAAAAGCTTTATTACAAGAGGCGCGCCACCAACTAAATTTATTAGATCGTGAGTGTTAGTAGGAGAGTGTGCGAAGCCTGTCACTGGCATCCCAACACCTTTGCGCGCAAGTAGTTGATGCGCCCTAAGCTTATCACGTGCTCTTGTAATTGCGATCGATTGGTTTAGAGAGTATATACCTTGTGATTCAAAAAGCCTTAATACAGCCGTGGCATAGAACGTAATAGATGCACCAATCCTTGGAATAATTGCATCAAATCCTGCAAGTACTCTACCTTTTTCGTCATGCATCTCTGGCTTTTTAGAGTTGATGTTCATATAGCATTTTAAGGGATCAACCACTTCAACAGTATGACCTCTGGATGTTGCGGCTTCTATAAGTCTGCGCGTAGAGTAAAGTTTTTTATTGCGCGAAAGTATGGCTATTTGCATGATTATTTTTTATTGGCTGTTTTATATAATTTAAGAGTTTCTTCTTTGCTGTGTTTTCCCAGTAGAAATTTATGACTGGGATTGACTAGTGCTTTAGATTCTAGGGCCTCGCGTCCTATAAGCATTCTCATACCCATAGAATCTCGATTTGTCAAATTTAGATCTATCTCCCACTGAAAATTTGCAATCTTTAGCGTGGTTCTCACTACAGGCCTTAATTCCATTTGCCCACTGGAACTTTTTACTTTTCTTTCATCTATCAGTTTCGATAAACAAAGAATAGAAATTTTTTTACTTTTTTGTATGGGATGCAGACAGTATCGCACATACATTTCTCCATTATGACGCACGTATTTTATTCCGTATGCATGCACGGAAGATGTTGCAGCTCCAGTGTCTATCTTTGCCTTGATACCTTTGACACCAAGGTCTGGCAATTCTATCCACTCTTTCCAACCAACTATTAGAAAACTAGAATCCATAATTAATACTAGAATAGATTGATTTTAACTGCGCTTCCATATACGTGCACTTCACAATATCCATTAGCTAATCGTAATGATTCAAATCTAATGCCTATTACACCATTTGCGCCAAGTTTTTTAGCCGATTCTACCATCTCTTTAACAGCAAGCTCACGTGTATTAGCAAATGTTGTATCTAATGACTGTACTTCACCACCAAAAAAAGTTTGTATTTTGGTTTTAAAAGAACTGATAAAACCAGAGCGCAATATAGCGCTACCCGAAACTAGACCAAAATGAGTTTCTAGATCAGAGTTTGGAATGTTCTCTAAGGTTGTTAATTTAAAGCCATCATCTAACATATATGCTCCTTGTGTTGTTTGTATTATGGATTATTAATTTGAGGTGGAGGCGTTTTAATTATAGATTCAATACGCTTTTGAAGATTTATATAATCTAGCCTTTCCTTGTCTGTTTTAAACTTTAGTCCTGTTTGTGTTACTTGATAACTGCCATGGCGTGCTATTAAAAAATTCAGCAATACTAACTGATTATTTAAAACATCTGTGTCTCGTTTTAGGTAGAAGCTCGAAAGAGTTTTAATTTGGGTAAACTCTTGATTCCACATCTCTAAAATCGCATGCTTTTGATTCGAATCTTGAACATCCGCTATCAATCTCTTAAGCTTTGCCTCGTATTCTGAAAAGATTTTTGCGAAACGAGCTTTGTAAGTTGGAATTTGTATAAGGCCATGCTCTATCAGAGCTTTTTTATCATTTAGTTCTGAAAGTGTTATCTGATTTTTGAATGAAGCAATATTGTTGTATTGTTTTAGGAATGCCTGATATTCATTATAAACCTGGTTGGTTGCAACTCTATAATCATAAAACAATGTGATGAACTTATCGTTATTCTCTACTTCGAGCGTTGAGATTTTGGTCTGCTCTTGAGGATTTTCTATATTAAGCTCAATAGGTGAGTTTTCAGAAAATTTATATCCTTGTTTTTCTATAAACTGTTTTACTGAGTCGACGCGTGCAATATCAAATGGATGCGATGAAAATAACTTGATGTAAGAGTTGGTGAGCTGATAAAAGCTTTCTTCAAAGATATCCAACCCACCTATAGATCCATATATGTGATCCATTAATGCTAGAGCAAATTGGTCGGAATGAAGCTCCTCTTGTAATGAGTATTCCACATCAAAATCCGATCTCCAAACTACTAGTTTGCCTAACCAACTGTCAGCTCCAAATGTAGCAGCTATTAAGTCAAATGTGAGCACCTTTTCATCAAGTTGATATAAATGGTCCATTTTCTCCAAGTGACCTATCATATGCGCAAGTGCATATATAGCTTGCTCTTTGGACTTTAGTTTTTCAACAAATCCCTTTGTTACAACTATATTACCCATAGGGTAGATCTCGATATTGATGTTTTCATCATCAGCTATAAGAACTTTATAATCATAACGCTTGTCTGGTACATAGCTTTGTAGTTGATCCAAAAGTGCTTGCAATGCAGATTGTGCTTTTAATATATCAGATCTATCAGAAATTTCTTGATATACGCTATCTTGAATGTATGACCAAAGAATCGCTTCTTTCTCAATTGGCATCGAAGCTACAAGATCATCTGCTAGTTTGTTTAGATAATAATTGCTGAATATCCCTAAAAATAGAGTAAACGCAATAGAGAGCGCTGCAGATTGCAAAGGTTTAAAAGCATTCTCGCGTTCTATTTTATAAGGTTTTGTCGGATCCATATAAAAAAGTGGTAATGTATCTGGATACATATAAAGCGCATTGCATGTGACTGTCAGATTATAAGTCCTGCCATTGAGCTCAGAGAAATTCTCTCTATAATCTACCAAATATGTAGCATCAGAAGCTTGATTCATAAGCGATAGGTGGGTCTTTTTAACAAGTAATTCACGTATATTGTGTAGGTTGAAAAACATGTCCAATCGTAATAAACGCAATAAGAACAGTACTATATACGAAGGATAATCTATTGCGATTGTTTTAGAGATGATCAACATCTCGGAGCGTTCTATTGTAAAAGCTCTGAGCGCTCTCCCATTTGCTAGGATAGATATTGTACGTACTGATTTTGTTGCGTTATTTATCTCACGCAAAAGCATGAGCCTCTTTACCTGACCTACTAAGTATACAGATAGGAGAAAAAACAATATTATGTATATTAAAGTGATCATGTGTTCTTCATATTTTCACAAATGATTCTAAAAATATGTCATTGCAATGCAAGGATTATTTAATGTTTCTTGGATTTGCGGTTTTCGTATGGGTTATCTATTTTTTTGAATTTCATACGTATAGGTACCCCACCTAAGTTAAATGTTGCACGTAAATCGTTGTAAAGGTAGCGCGAGTAGCTTTCTGGAATCTCTTCTATGATATTGCCAAATACTGTAAAAGTCTGAGGTCTAACAGCTGTCTGTGTGATGTATTTTAATCTTATGCGTCTGCCATTTTTGGAAAGAGGAGGGATGTGCTTTTCTGTTGCAAAATTTAACCAAGCATTGATCTTATGAGTGGGGATTTTTTGGCTTTGTATAGATTGTATTTTTAATATAGCGCCCCAAATCTTTCGGAAATCATCGTCTTTTAGGGCTGATATAAAGATTACGAACATTCCCTGAAGCTCGTACAATTTTTCGTCGATGTAACGTCTTATTTCAGATTCATAAAGTTTTCTGTCTTTTATAAGATCACACTTGTTAATGAGCAATATTACAGGTTTGCCTTCTTTTACTGAAACGCGCAATATACTTAGATCTTGGCTTTCAAGAGGCATTGTACCATCTATTACAAGCGCAGTAAGATTGGATCTTCTTAAAGCGTTGATGGATTCAACTGTAGATAGTGTTTCAACTTCTTCATCAATCTTTGACTTTCTTCTTAATCCTGCTGTGTCTATAAGCTCTATTGTTTCTTTTTTAAATGTGAGAGCGTGCGATATCGAATCGCGAGTTGTACCTGCAATTGGAGAGACTATAGACCTTTCCATACCGGCAAGTTTATTAAATAAGGTAGACTTGCCTGCGTTTGGCCGGCCGATAATTGCTACTTTTATTGCATTAGACTCCGGCTCTGATTCACTTTCTGTTTGTGGTAAAGATGCTATGATTTCGTTGATCTCAACTTCAAGCTCTCTGAAACCTAAGTTATGTTCTGCTGAGATGAACGTGAGAGATGTAAAGCCTAATTTATAAAAATCTGTATTTGATTTTACGGTCTGTGTTTCGGCTTTGTTGACCACCACAAGCACTGGTTTTCCAAATTTACGTATAACTTTTGCAAATAATCTGTCTTCTTCTACTAAACCGGCTCTTCCATCTACCATGAACAATATTATATCTACTTCTTTTGCTGCAGCCAATGAATGGTCAGACATTTGTTGTGTTAATTCATCTTTGGCAAAATCCAATCCCGCTGTATCCAGCAAGTCGAATTGCAATTTACCGATTTTTGCTTTGTTGATTTTTACATCTCGTGTAACGCCAGGTAAATCATGCGTTATTGCTAGCCGCCTGCCGCATAATTTATTAAATAATGTTGATTTGCCAACATTGGGGCGTCCTATAATTGCTATTTTTGTCATAATTATTAAATGCTTTCTCCCCTTGGGATGAAATCGTAGTTGCGTATTACTTCTATTTCTAAGACGTCTGAAACTGCTTTAAGCACAGAGACTAGACGAATAATATTGATTATGGTGGACTGCGGAATAGACTTGCCAATAAGCTTATTTGTATAAAAATCTACACAAAAAGAGCAATGATTTAATGCTGAGATTGCTAGCTGACACATGTTGTAGGTTGCCTTATCAATGCCAGGGTTTTGTGTTGTGGTGTCCGAAAGCAACATTTCAGCATCTGCAATTGCATGATCAGATGACTCTTTCGTTGTTCTGTAAAACACATTGTACATTGACATAATACTCGATGCACCCTTTATTACTTCTATGTTTAAATCATCTATGTATAGTTTTGCTTCGTAGCGGAATGCATTGATCAATTGCTCATGCTTTAAAGAGTAGCAAATTGCAAGCGCAACAGAGTATAGTTGCTCATCAGATAAATCATGAAATTTTGAATGATAGAAAATCTGATCCAATTCAAACTTTACATCTTTCGCATAAGAAGGCAATTTCCTTAAAATAGAAGTTAAAGCCATTTTTTTTATTTTATAAAAGTTAGAAAAGTATTGTAGTATTTGTATGTGAAAATTTCAACAAAATACTATGCTTGGTTGATTTTTTATATGAAGTTAGTTAAATTGTGCCGTGCAAAGTAACTCTATATATGTGAGAAAGCTATGGAAAAAGACTCAAAAAGATATGTTATAGCTGTGTGGTGGTTTGTAATGAGTTTGGCTGTAAGCTCTATGAATGATGCTTTGCAGAAATACCTGAGCTCTAATATAGGATTTTTTCAAGTGGTATTCTTTAGGTTCTTTTTTGCAAGCGTAGTTCTTCTTCCTATATTGTTGTTGGGCGGAGTAAAAAGCTTTTATACCCCTAGAATATACATCCATTTCATCAGAGGGTTGTTTCTATTTGTGGCAATTAGTCTCTGGTGCTATGGGCTCACTATAGTGCCTATGGTGACTGCGACTGTGCTGACGTTTACAATACCATTGTTCGTATTGATTCTTGCACGTATTTTTTTGAAAGAGCAGGTATCTGTACCATTTATAATTGCGACTCTCTTAGGCTTTTCCGGTGCGGTGATAGCGCTCGATGTGACTCATATCGCTTTTGAGATCAAGGCTTTCGTAATTATCCTTGCTGCTCTTTTGTTCGCAAGCTTGGATGTAATAAATAAAAAGTTTGTGCATCAAGAAACAACTACATCTATGTTGTTTTATTCTGCTTTGTTCACAGCTATATTGGCGTTTGTGCCTATGATGTATAATTGGATCGATCTATCTTGGAACGATTACGCTTTGTTCTTCTTGTTAGGTATAGGTGGAAACTTAATACTTTTTTGTCTTCTTAAAGCATTTAAAAAAGCAGATGCTTCCGCACTTGCGCCATATAGATATTTAGAGCTCTTGTTGTCTGCATCTTTAGGGTTTTTTTTGTTCTCTGAGATGCCTACTGTAATGCTTGTCGCTGGTGCCGCCATCATCATTCCATCTACTCTATTTATAGCTTTGTATAAGGGTGCTGCGGAGAAGGATCGGAGTAAGTAGCAGGTAGTATTTATCTTGCAAAATAGACAATAATCCTTTAATTATGTAACCACTTATATAAAATGGTTATGGTCTTATGTCTATTATTTCGAAGTTTTTAGGTTTATTCTCGTCTGATATGGCGATTGACTTGGGTACTGCAAATACTCTTGTCTATGTTTCAAATAAAGGAATTGTGGAAAATCAACCATCCGTGGTGGCTATGCTGAATGACAGAGGTATGATGGTTCCTCATGCTTTCGGTGAGCAGGCCAAAAAAATGTTGGGTAGAACACCTGCTGATATTCTTGCGATTAGACCTTTAAAAGATGGGGTGATTGCAGATTTTAAAGGCGCAGAAGAGATGATAAAATACTTCATCAATAATGTGCATAACAAAAAAGCTTTCTTTGCACGCCCTAGAGTGATTGTGTGCGTGCCATCTGGTTCTACGCCTGTGGAGCGTAGGGCTATTCAAGATGCTGTTGAATGTGCTGGAGCAAGGGAAGTGTATCTAATAGAAGAGCCTATGGCTGCAGCGATCGGTGCTAATTTGCCTATTACGGAGCCAACAGGATCTATGATTGTAGATATAGGTGGTGGCACAACAGAAGTTGGTATAATATCACTAGGTGGTATAGTATATGCAAAATCTGTTCGTGTTGGTGGTGATACAATGGATGAAGCGATTGTTGCATACATTAGAAAGAATCATAACTTGTTGATTGGTGAGTCTACCGCTGAGATGATCAAGAAAGAAATTGGCACCGCAATTAAGTCTAAAGACAAGCCAAGGACAATGGATATTAAGGGGCGTGACCTCATACGAGGAATACCAAAAGAAATTGTGCTTTCAGAATCAGATGTAGCAGATAGCTTAGCTGAACCTGTAAATCAGATTTTAACTGCGGTTAAACATGTGCTTGAATCTGCACCACCTGAATTGTCTGCTGATATAGTGGATAGGGGCATTGTGCTTTCTGGTGGCGGTGCGTTGCTTAAAGGTTTGGATCAGAAAATTTCTGCTGATACGGGCTTACCAGTGATTGTGGCAGAAGAGCCACTTTCTTGCGTTGCGCTTGGCACAGGGCGTGTTTTAGAAGAATTTAATGAGCTGAAACATGTATTATTCAGACAAGACTAGGTAACATAAATGGCTATAGATTTTAGAAAGCATAAAGACGATTTAATGTTTATACCACTTGGTGGTACGGATGAAATAGGTCTGAATTTTTATCTTTATCATTATAAAGGTAAATGGATAATTGTGGACTTGGGCTTAGGGTTTGCTGATTATCATTATCCTGGTGTCGAGATTTTAGTGCCCGATATTGAATTTTTAGATAAGATAAAGAAAGACTTGTTAGGCATTGTGATCACCCATGCTCATGAAGACCATATAGGTGCAATACAATATTTGTGGCCAGAGATACGTGTGCCGATATATGCAACAAAGTTTACTAATGCGGTTTTAAAATCAAAACTTACAGACGTGAATCTTTCGGGAGATGTTAAGATTCATGAGGTAGAGGTAAATGGTAAGGTTCAGATTGGTCCTTTTGATCTAGAATTTGTAAATCTAACGCACTCTATACCTGAGATGCATGGTATTTTGTTTAGAACAGATAAGGGAAATGTATTTCATACAGGTGACTGGAAGTTCGATGATAAGCCAGTAATAGGTAATCCAATTGCTAAAGAAAGATTGAAAGCAATTGGTGATGAAGGCGTTCTTGCCTTGATATGCGACTCGACTAATATTTTCAATTATGGTGTCTCTGGTTCAGAAGGAGATTTGCAACGTAGTTTATGCGATTTAATCGGTAGTTTGGAAAAGGGAGCTGTTGTTGTAACAACTTTTGCATCTAACGTTGGTAGACTTGCTTCGCTTATGCAGATTGCAGATAAAGTAGGTAGGAAGATTATGTTTGCAGGCACTTCTCTTTGGAGAATGTACCATGCTGCATTAGATACAGGTTACCTAGAAGGTTTACAAGAGCCATTGCACCCTAAAGAATTTTCTAAGCATGCTAGAGCTGATTTGCTAATTGTTGCAACTGGTTGCCAAGGTGAGAGATTTGCTGCAACTACTAAGCTCGCAAAAGTTGAGCATCCAGATATTAGATTGAACAAGGATGATACAGTGATTTTTGCTTCAAAAATCATTCCAGGTAACGAGACCAAGATTTTTGAATTGTTTAACATTTTTTGTAAAAATGGTATTGAAGTCTTAACAGAAAAAGACCACTTTGTGCATGTATCTGGTCACCCATCGCGTGATGAAGTGGAGGAGATGTATAAGCTCATCAGGCCACAATATGCAATTCCGATGCATGGTCAAACAATGCATATACATGAGCATTGCAACTTTGTGAAAGAGAAGAAGTTAGCAAAGCCAGTTCAATTGCATAATGGAGCAGTATTGAAGCTGGCTGAAGATGCTCTAAAAGTGATAGGTGAAGTGCAAACGGGATATTTGGCTGTGGATGGTAACTTTATATTGCCATCAGATAGTGAAATTTTGCAGCTGAGAAGGCGTATGAGAGATCATGGTCTTGTAGTTATTACGCTTCTTGTGGACAAGAGGGGAACGCTTCTTAAGACTCCACAAATTTTAGCGCCAGGTGTTTTAGATTCTCAGGACGATGTGGAATATTATGAAAAGCTAGGTGATGAAATTAGAGATTTCTTTAACATAGCTGGAGCAAAATCTGAAACAGAGATAGAAACTAGAGTGAGAAATATAACTAAACGTTTCTTTAAAAATGAAACTGCGAAAGAGCCTAGAATCTTTGTGCAGGTAATTTTGATGAATAATAAATGAAGATCAGAATTGGCACAAGATCGAGTCAGCTGGCATTAGCACAAACTAATAAAGTGGCGGCATTGCTCTCTATACAATATCCAGAGCTGAATTGCGAAATTGTAAAAATTCAAACAAGTGGCGATAAGTTTTTAGATCAAAACCTAGCTACAATTGGTGGGAAAGGCTTGTTTCTGAAAGAGATAGAAAATGAGATGCTTGCTGGTAACGTAGATATCGCTGTGCATTCCCTTAAAGATGTACCTGCTATGTTGCCTGAAGGCTTAGAGATATCTTGTTTTTTGAGCCGTGATGATGCTCGCGATGTCTTGATTTCAAAAGATAGATATAATTTTCAAACATTGCCGGAAGGCGCAACTGTTGGCACTTCATCACCTAGAAGGGTACTTCAGTTGCAAATGCTGAGGCCGGATCTGCATGTTGTAAATTTACGCGGCAATATCAATAGCAGGCTTGCAAAGGTAGAAGTGGGCCAGATGGATGCCTGTGTTTTAGCATATGCTGGGCTTTATCGTCTTAATATGCATTCTAGAATAGATGAAGTGATGAGTATATATGATATGATACCTGCGATCGGTCAAGGCATAGTGTGTGTAGAGCATAGAAAAGAAGATGAGAAAATTAAGCAAATGCTGCAATCAATATCGAGCTATGAGAGCGAGCGTGCGGCTCAAATAGAGCGTGATTTTATGATATCGCTGAATGGTAGCTGTAATGCGCCAATAGCAGCATATTCATATGTTGAGCATGATGCTATGAATCTACTTGCAATATATAGCGAAAATGGAAAAATACTCAAAAAGCAATATCAAGAACCTCTTGCAGATTGCATGAATTTAGGAAAGCTAGCAGCTAATGATATGCTTGTAAACTTAAGGTGAGTAATATGATGCAATCTAGCTTATTTCAGCAAAATACAAGGCAGCAAACACCTATGATGCAGCAATATCTTGCAATTAAGGCAGAGCACAGCGAATACCTGTTATTTTATCGCTTGGGTGATTTTTATGAGCTGTTTTATGAAGATGCCGTGATAGCATCGCAAGTTTTAGAGATTGTGCTCACTGCTCGTGGCAAAAATACCGATGATGAAATACCAATGTGCGGAGTGCCTGCACATAGTTATGAGCCATATTTAGCAAAATTGATCAATGCGGGGCACAAGGTTGCGATATGTGATCAACTAGAAAGTCCCGAGGAAGCCAAGAAGCGTGGGTATAAAGCTGTGGTAAAACGTGAAGTGGTTAGGATTGTAACGCAAGGTACGTTGCTTGAAGAAAACCTGCTTTCTGGTAAGTTCAATAACTCGATACTTTGTATCATGTTAGATGCTGATTTAGTGAATTTGTTAGTAGCAGATGTCTCGACTGGGGAGACAATGATCTCATCATTTTCTGTTGATATGCTTGCAAATGAAATTGGGAAATATACGCCACGCGAGATACTGCTATCTGAAAAAGATTTCTCGAATCCTAAGGTAAAAGCTGTGCTGAACAACTACAGGCAGCTTTTATCTATACGAGCAAATGCATTCTTCAATATCAATCGTGCAATCACGAAAATTAAGCAGTGTTATGCAATACATTCTGTAGAGACGCTAGGTAACATATCAGAAAAAGGGTTGATTACAATAGGGGTGCTCATTGAATATTTAGAGCACATTTATAAGCAAAATCTACCAAAACTTTACAAGCCTAAAATGCTTGATCAGAGCATGTTTTTATCAATTGATAACGCAACAAGGCGAAGTTTAGAGATACATCGTGCTATGTCTGGTAATGAGAAATACTCGCTCTTTGCGATATTAGATCGTACTATCACAATGCATGGTGCAAGGCTGCTCAATCAATATTTATTGATGCCGCTTACATGTGCAGATGCAATCAATAAAAGACTTGCTGCTGTAGAGTTTTTGACATTGCATGGTCAAACTAGGAATAAGCTAAGAATTTTGCTTAAAGGTATTCCAGATTTTGAGCGTATTATGAACAAGGTATATGCCCTCAAAGCATCTCCCCGTGAGCTCGTAATGATAAGAGAGGGATTGAAGTGCTCTGTAGATATTTACGGCCTGCTCCAGCAACATCAAGATATGCTGCCAGATAATTTGAGACTAGCTTTATCCCAAATAGGCTCGTATGGGGATGTGATAGAATTTTTAGACTCTGCAATCCTGGATGATATACCACTTGGTGCATCTGTACGGTTTATAAAGCAAGGGTTTGCCCATGAGTTAGATGAACTTTACAATGTGAAGGACAATTCAGCTAGCATGATAGATGAGATGCGTAATCAATATAAGGAAGAGCTTGGAATTGGGGCTTTGAAAATCAGCTTCAACAATATGTTGGGTTACTATATAGAGGTCACTAATTCTCACCTGCATAAGGTAAACAAAGAAAAATTCAAATTAAAGCAGAGCTTGGTGAATGGGTCGCGCTTTACAACGCCTGAGTTGCAAACTCTTGAAACAAAGATTTTGGAATGTAATGTAAAGATTCAAGAGCTTGAACTTATGATATTGCAAGACATATATAAAAAGGTGATATTGTATTCAGAGCAAGTCATCTTGGCGGCACAATCTTTGGCTTATTTAGATGTATCGGCTTGTTTTGCAGATCTTGCTGTCTCTTGCAATTATGTGAAACCGTTTGTTGATAACTCTACCAATTTTCTTGTGAAAAAAGGTAGGCACCCAGTGGTAGAAAGCGCTGTAGGCAGTAAATTTATTTCTAATAACTGCATGCTTAGCGATGTTGAGAAATTATGGCTCATCACAGGGCCCAACATGGCTGGTAAAAGCACATTTTTAAGACAAAATGCACTCATCATAATCATGGCGCAAATAGGATGTTTTGTGCCAGCACATGATGCTCACATAGGTGTGGTAGACAAGCTTTTTAGCAGGATCGGTGCAGCAGATGACATATCTTCTGGCAACTCCACATTTATGGTAGAGATGATAGAGACTGCAAATATATTAAACAATGCTACCCAGAGATCTTTCTTGATTTTGGATGAAGTAGGCAGGGGTACCGCAACTAATGATGGCTTAGCTATTGCTCAATCTATTTTGGAGAATATACAAGGCTCAATTAAGGCGCGCACTCTTTTTGCTACTCACTATCACGAAATGACAGCGCTGGAAGAGGTAATGTCAGAACTAAAGTGCTACACTATGAAAGTTGCTGAATGGGAGAATAAAATTATCTTCATGCACGAAGTTATAGAAGGCAAGGCCGATCATTCATATGGAATACATGTGGCAAGCCTTGCAGGGCTCCCAGAACAAGTGATTGCGCGGGCGACTCAATTACTACAAGCTTTAGATGCTAATAAAATGCTAGATATAAAAAAGGTTGCAGAACCTCTTGTGCCAAGCCCTATCAATGATAATTTATATAACATGTTAAAGAGCGTTAACCCGGATGAGATGTCTGCAAAAAATGCGCTCGATTTTTTATATAAGATCAAAGGTAAGCTATGAGTATAGATTTTAAGAGGCTTCGTAAGCTAAAGTCGAACAAATGGGTGAGGGACTTGGTTCAAGAGCACCACCTGCTTCCCCAAGATCTTATACAGCCTATGTTTGTTGTAGAGGGTAATAATGTGAGTGAGCCAATTACTTCTATGCCTGGTATTGAGCGATTTTCTGTTGAGAAGGCAATAAGTGAGATCAAGAAAGGCATGGATTTGGGCATTAACCTATTTGCTATTTTTCCATCACTTGAGCCAAGCCTTAAAGATGAGTCTGCCAAAGAGGCATTAAATAAGAACAACCTTATGTGTAGAGCAGTTGCCCAAATTAAAGATGCTATACCAAATGCACCAATCATGGTTGATATTGCGCTTGATCCTTATACAACACATGGGCATGATGGTGTTGTGATTAATGACAAGGTCGCAAATGATGAGACCGTTGATATTTTAACTAAGTATGCAGTTTTATTGGCAAATGCGGGGGCAGATGTAGTTGCTCCATCTGATAGCATGGATGGAAGGGTGATTGCAATTAATAAGGCGCTAGAGGCAGAAGGGCATAAAGATACTCTAATAATATCTTATGCAGCAAAGTTTTGCTCTTCGTTTTATGGGCCTTTTAGAGATGCTGTGCGTTCAACACAAACACATTATGTGGATAAAAATACTTATCAGATAAATCCTAGCAATACTAATGAGGCGCTAAATAAGATTGAGCACGACATAGCAGAAGGTGCTGATATGATCATAGTAAAGCCAGGGTTGCCATATTTGGATATTGTATCTA
Organism: Candidatus Jidaibacter sp.; assembly: GCA_021299995.1. Lineage (GTDB taxonomy): Bacteria > Pseudomonadota > Alphaproteobacteria > Rickettsiales > Midichloriaceae > JAJTIA01. Next base: position 25,199 of record JAJTIA010000005.1, read on the forward strand.
AAGCCAAGGAATATGATGTGCCAATCCTCAGTTATCAGGTAAGTGGCGAATATGCTATGATGAAAGCGGCATCGATGCAGAATATGCTGGATTTTAAGCGCGTTATGTTAGAATCATTGCTTTGCACAAAGCGTGCAGGTGCATCCGGTATATTAACATATGCTGCAACAGAGGTCGCATCTTGGTTGCAAGAGTAATGCGTTACATCATAGCTGCAACATAATTTCCAGCTGCAACGGATGCAACGGTTGATGCGATTGCGATGATTATAGTTTCTTTATGTGGTGATCTGCGAGTAGCGCATAGAGTGCTCTTACATCTATCTTTCATAGAGTAAATAGGGTTGTTATTCAAAACGTATGACATTGTTGCTACAGACGAGATTAGTGCTGTTGATGCAACTATAGTGACGCACGCTATTTTACCAAGTTGTTCACTTGATTCTTTATGGGCTTGCACTAAGCCTATGTATGCGTCTCTGAATTCTGACAAAGCCTCTTTTTGATCTGTATCTGTTATGTATGCTGAGTAGTCTGTAGCATTGGTATCGCCACGCAAATAATTATAAAAGTCATCTTGTTTTGCATTAAGAGAAACACCAAGCACTGTTCTTATAACGGACATATAATGCTCACCTCTAATACCAAGAGGCATGAAATTTTGATTCCTATGGAATTTTATCATCTTATCAATGAGATCTTTCTTGTCTATTTCTGCATCTTGTTTATTTAAAATTTCATCTATCTCTGTATCTTTTATGCTATTTGCATTTTTCAATCCTGTGTATCTTACTCTTATCTCACTGATTGATTCTCTCAAAAGAACCACATTCTCAGATGCAGATAAAATAGCATTGCCGTCTTTGCTTTGATAAGCGTCCTTCAACTCTATAAGAGCATCTTTCAAAGATTCGTCTGCTATACCTTGTGAGTAATCTGTTGCGCCTTCTTTGTCTTCTAAGTAGTTAACAAAATCATTGTATTCTTTATCTTCACGCATTTTTACCATGAATTCCATCACCTCTTTTTCTGCATTACCTAAGTTGTGATTTAATGTAGAGAGTTTGTATTCTTTAAGCAGTAGCATAATATGATTAATCAGAGTGATTTTATCTGTCTCATCAGTGATCACTATGTCAGCAAAGCGATTATTTTCACTATCCCATTTTGCTTTTGTTTCGCTGTAGTAATTCCGTAGATAAATAGTGTTATTTGGCATCAAAAGTGCTTTCTCTGCTAAATATAAAATATCTTTTTCCCTAGTTTTATTTTGCCCTCTAATTTTTATAACATTTGTTCTAAACGAGTGATGATGACCCAACCAAGAAAAAAGGCTTAAGCCAATATAACCTGCTTCTCTATACATAATCTTATCCTATATATCATAAATCTTGATAGGAATTATATAATAAATATCACTGATAGTATATAATATTTTGTTTTTTAATATTACTCAGAAAAATTTTTAAGCTTTGACAGAATTGTATCAACTATTAGATGAGCTTCCATATCCTTGCTTTCTATTGTTATATCCGCCTGTTCGAACAGTGGATAACTCTCTTCAATCATCTTTTCTATCACGCTTTTTTTGTCATCGTTTAAAAATTGAGGTCTTGTATTACGTCTTGAAACTCTTTCAAATAATGTCTCAGCATTGGCTTTAAGCCATATAGATATTGCATTTTGTTTGATGCTTTGACGCACTTCTTCTATTAAAAAGCTTTCTCCGCCTGTAGAGAGCACAACAGTTCCATAATTCAAGATCTCGTTTATTACCTTCATTTCTTGCTCTTTGAAGTAAGCCTCGCCTTTAAAATCGAAGATATCAATAATATTTAAGCCTTCGCGCTCTTCTATTATTTTATCACTATCATAAAACTGCAGGTTGAGTTTGTACGCTAGCCGCTTACCAATAGTACTTTTACCACTACCCATAGTACCAATAAGTACGATGGGTTTCTTTGCATAATGCTTCATTTTATTTATTATATAATTTTCAATGCGTTATCTAGATCATGAATTAAATCTTGAGTGCTTTCAAGTCCTATATTCAGTCTGATATAAAAACCTTCTGGGTGTCTTTTCATGATCGTAGGTAGTTGAGATAATTTATATGGCATAATAAGACTCTCAAAGCAACCCCAAGATAGTGCAATACTGAAAAAATTTAAAGATTCTATGAATTTATGGAGCTCTTTTTCATTGTTATTATATGGTTTGAAGCTAAATAGGCCCGTGCTTCCAGTGAAATCACGCTTCCAAATCTCATAACCTTTGTTGCTTTCTAGAGCGGGATGCATAACTCGCTCAACCTTGGGGTGTGCTTCTAAGAATTGAGCTACCTCTAAAGCTGACTTCTCGTGATAGTCTAGCCTTGTTTTGAGTGTTCTCAGGCCTCGTAATACAAGAAATGCATCGTCTGGAGAAGGAGCTGAGGCGTAATTTAAAAATGCTCTATGTATATTATTATGTATTTGTAGGTCATTGCAGCTGATAGAGCCCATAAGTAAGTCTGAATGACCTGAAAAATACTTGGTTAATGACATGACGCATACATCTACTCCCAGATCAAAAGGATTTAAGAATAGTGGTGTCGCCCAGCTATTATCTGCAATTGTTAAGAGATTATGGTCTTTTGCAATTTTGCATAAAGCTCTAAAGTCTTGTACTTCGAATGTGCCAGAGCCAGGTGATTCTAAAAACAACAGCTTTGTATTGCTTCGTATCATTGGTATTATTTCATCTGTAATTGTTGCATCGTAATAGTCGAAGCTTATATCTAGCCGTGTAAGCTCTTCATCAAAAAATCTATGAGAGCATTTGTATGCAGTATCTGGCACCAGTATATGCTCTCCAGCTTTCACCAATCCCAATACAGCAATCACTATCGAAGATAAGCCGCTTGCGGTGAGCGTGCAGAATTGTGACCCCTCTATTGCCTTAATTGCATCTTGTAGAGCGTGAGATGTGGGTGTGCCGCTTCTACCATATGTTGCGTCTGTGTGGAATGGTTGAGAATCCCTTATAAATTCATCCATTGTTTCATATACGTAAGTAGATGTCTTATATATAGGCGTGTTAACTGTTCTAAAGTGTTTAGATGGGTTGCGGCCTAAATTACAAAGCTTTGTTCGTATATCCATATATTATGCCGCTTTTTTATGTGGTTTGTTTAGAGCTTTTAAGCTATGGAGTAGCTCTTTAATTATCGCTTTGATGTCATTTGATGCAGCGCTCTTTGGTTGAATTTCAGTAGCGCTTCTGCCATCTTGAATACTGCTTGCGAACAAGACCCTATTGTTAATAGTGTTTTTAAATATCTTATTGAATTGCTTTCGAGCTACTTCTGCGAGCTTTGAATTTGGTGTCACCCTATTTAGTAATACTTTATAATTAACCCCTTCTTCTTCACAAATATCTACAGTTGCTTTTGTTGCCCATATGTCTGTAGGGTTTGGTTGCATAGGTACTACCACAAGATGTGCAGCTCTTATTGCAGCTTTCGCATCTGTTTCGATGTGTGGTGGGCTATCAATAATTATAAAGTCTATTTTGTTTTTAAGTGATATGATCTCGCTATTAATTTTCCATCCAGATGTTTTGATCAGCTTGACACCTGTAAGATCGTCGCCAAACTTTTGGACCCTTTGTGCAAACCAATGAGATAAGCTAGCTTGAGGGTCTATATCGATGGCTGCAACTTTATGACCCATTTGCAAAAGAGCTGTTGTTATATGGATTGCAAGGGTTGTTTTACCAGCGCCACCCTTTTGTTGTGCAATTGTAATAATTTGTGGTATGGTTGTCATAGTTGGACCTTAAAATACAAGATTATATTTCACATTAAATAGAAAAATATTTTGTGCAAGGTTATATCATTATGCGGAAATTTTTAGGATATAGATTCAAAATCATCTTGACTAGTTCTATATTACCGCATATGATCCAGCACCACCGCTCAATTTAGATATTGGGCAGGAGTAGTTTTTTTGTATGCAAAAAATTGGAGAATTTTAATGACGACTATTAATCAATTAGTCAGGAAGCCTAGAAAGGCTAAAGTTTATAAGAATAAGGTTCCAGCACTTATGGAATGCCCTCAACGTAGAGGTGTTTGTACACGTGTTTATACTACAACTCCTAAGAAGCCAAACTCGGCTTTGCGTAAGGTATGTAGGGTTAGACTTACAAATGGCCATGAGGTTACAAGTTATATTCCAGGTGAGGGGCACAACCTTCAGGAGCACGCAGTTGTGCTTATAAGAGGCGGTCGTGTAAAAGATTTACCAGGTGTGAGATATCACTGTATTCGTGGTGCTTTAGATTTACAAGGTGTTCAAGGTCGTAAACAGGCTAGATCGCTTTATGGCGCTAAACGTCCTAAATAGTTTTTATAGGTATTAAATTATGTCACGTAGAAGATCAGCAAAAAAAAGACAAATCCTTTCCGACGCTAAGTTTGGCAGCATTATTGTTGCTAAGCTTATCAATTGCGTGATGGAAAGAGGGAAGAAAGCTACAGCTGAGAAGGCTGTTTATACAGCGATGGATAAATTGTCTAATACGCTAGGAGTAGATGCTATTGAAGCTCTAGACACTGTGTTGGCAAACGTTAGGCCTTTGATCGAGGTTAGATCTCGTAGGGTTGGTGGTGCTACATATCAAGTTCCTTGTGATGTTCGTCCTCAAAGGGCGTTAGCTCTTGCATTCAGATGGTTGATCAATGCTGCAAGGTCTCGCAAGGATAGACGTACTATAGCTGAAAAGTTAGCTGCTGAGCTTTTAGACGCTCATGGCAATAGGGGCGAAGCTGTTAAAAAACGTGAGAATACTCATAAGATGG
>JAJTIA010000085.1 GCA_021299995.1 Candidatus Jidaibacter sp.
CATACATGTATTTGCAACGCCCTCAGCAACTTTTAATGCAATATTACCAGTAAAGCCATCTGTTACAACAACATCAACGGAGCCATCTGATAGGTCGTAACCTTCTATAAATCCCTTATAATTCAATTTACTTTCTTGCAATATTGCAGAAGCTTTCTTTTCTAAGTCCCTCCCCTTATGTTCTTCAACACCAATGTTTAAGATTCCAACAGAGGGATTTGGGTTTTGAAACAAAGCTTTTGCAAAACAGCTTCCCATTATTGCAAATTGTAAAAAATTTATTGGTTCACACTCAGAATTTGCACCAAGATCCAGCATTACGACCCCATCTTTTTTATTAGGGAAGATCGATATAATAGCTGGACGCTTTACATATTTTAACGAACCTAGCACCATCTTAGCAGTTACCATCAATGCACCAGTATTACCACAAGAAACGCAAGCACCAGCCTCTCCAGAACGAACTGCATCTATTGCTTTTCTCAGGCTTGAATCTGAACCTGTTTTATAAGCTTTAATAGGTGACTCATTATCTGATATTACAGTTAACGCATCAATAAGCCTATATCGCCCTTGCAATTTTTTTCGCTTCGCAATCATATGATATAAAAGTTCTTGCTTACCATATATCAAGAAAAAAACATCTGAATGCTTCTGTGCTATTAGCTCCAGCCCTTCTATAACAGAAGCAGGTGCATTATCACCACCCATAGCATCTACGCTTATAACAAGCCCTTTAATCATTTAGGCTTTATGCAGTAGGTGCATCTTTAGCAACAGCTTCTTCTTGTGCAGCTTGTTGTTTCTTCATAGCTCTTTTCATTGCTTTTGTGGTAAATACTTGTTTACCATTATAGTAACCATCAGACAAAGATATGTGATGTGGAAGCTTAGCTTCACCTGTTTTGCTGTCGAAAGACACGTTAATTGCTTTTAAGCTATCATGCGCTCTACGCATATTACGACGTGATTTCGATACTTTACGCTTAGGAACAGCCATTTTAAACCCCTGAGAAATTCAATATTCAACAAACCTTATACAACAAAACTTCTTTTAAATCCAGCAGTTTTAACAAAAAAAATCATACTAATCCAATGCTTTTTATGACACCGCTTCAACTATCTGCTCTAACTCAGATATTTTAGTGCTAGCCCCACCTATTAAAAAACCATCTATCTCAGCAATTTTTGCAAGCTGATTAATGTTAGAAGATGTCACAGATCCACCATACAAAACCTTAGATATCACAAACTTATCTTTAAGAAACTTTGCAACAGAAGATATTTCCTTATTTGTTGGCACAAGACCGCTACCTATCGACCAAATAGGCTCATACGCTATAATTGCATTATCTAAAATATCTCTAGAATATTCAGAAAGCTGCATGTCTATATACTGGATAGTATCCCCTTTCTGGTATATCTCAAGCGGCTCTCCAACACATATAATAGGCACCATACCATCACTTATGATCAATGATGCTTTAACCGCACAGTCAATATCTGTCTCTTTATACTCTGCACGCACCTCAGAGTGCCCAACTATAACATATGCACACCCTAATTCTTGTAACATCTTAGTGCTTACTTGAGAAGTAAATGCTCCTATTTTGTGTATAGAGGAATACTGAGATGCTGTTGCAATACCAGTATCTCCAAAAATACGTATTATTTCAGATAACATTGGCATTGAAGGTGCAACTATAAAATCTACAGATTCGTATAATCTTTGATATACAATTTTCTTAGCAAGCTCGAGTGATTGAGCCTTATCAAGATACATTTTCCAATTGCATGCGATTATTTTAGACATATCAACCGCACCTCTTTAAAAGTTCAAACGATAAAACCATATACTGCATAGAGTAATTTTTTTTAACCGCTAATTCTAATTTAGTCACAGCATCTAATAATTCAAGCACTTGCTGATAAGACACCTTCTTTGCGACCGCAACAAGGTTATCCTTAGCTTTAAAAAACACAGGTGGCATAAGCTTTGCAATGTACGCCTCAACGTTAGTCCCCTTTTCCTTTGCTGCAACTATATCTTTTAATCGCACACAGTATTTTTGGAGTACACGTAAAATCATTATTGGGCTAATTTCATCGTGCTCTGCTCTTTCTAGCTCACTCTTAACAAGAGCCGCTCTTTTGAGCGCAACTGCAACACATAGATTATCTAGCTCTAACTCCTTACCATTGCTTAGCACTTCTATAACATCTTCTATCGTAAGCCTTTTTTCATCAAGCTTGTATAGCATCAGCTTATCTAATTCATTTTTAATAAGCATCTTATTAGTTGGCATCACTCTTGCAATCTCGGATGGCACGTCCATATCTGCATTATACCCTTGCTCCTTAATGTAAGCGCTTATAAAACCTTCTATCTGCCTTGCATCTTCTTTATAGCAGGCTACAGTCAGGATATCTTTGTCCGTCTCACCTAGCTTTCTGAGCGCTGATGCAGGTTTCAAGTCTTCTGATATCAGTATCAATCTATTATGCCACGACTTTGTTTTCACAAAATCTAAAAACTGCTTACCTGTCGAGGTAGGAACATCAGATAGCGCTATTATAGTTTTTTCACCAAATAAGCTTTGTGCATTTAGATGATCTGCAAGCGATGAAATATTATCTTTTATTTCCTTGAAAGCAATTCGTACAATAGATGCTTCTTCAAGCGCCATCAAACCTTTTTCTATGCATGATGTATTGTAGGATACGCCAGCCTCATCTGGGCCAAAGACTAAGAACAATTTATATGCAGCAAGGTGATTGCTTTTGAGCCACACATTTAACTGACCAGAATTTATCTTCATACTAATAATACAAATTAGTTTAGTACCTGTACTTTCATATCAGGAATTACAAACAATATAATCCGTTTTCTTAATTAGAGAAACATGATTATGAATGAAAAAATAGTTAAAGAAGCAAGAGATTGGATTGGCACACCTTTTAAATCACAAGGTAGAGTCAAACAGGTTGCATGTGATTGCCTAGGATTGATTATTGGAGTAGCAAAAAATTTAAATATCAATGCTTCTAATGGCCTACCTCTCTCTATGTACGATCAGTTAAATTATAACTTAAAAAAGCAAACAGTAGATCTAGAAAATCTACTGGAATCTCTACTAATCAAGTCAGATAAGCTATCTGTTGGAAGTTTGGTACTAATCAAATTTGATGCAATACCTCAGCACCTAGGAATCATTTCTGATCATACACACTATGGATTTGGCCTCATTCATTCCGACATCAAAACAAATAAGGTAGTGGAACACGGTCTTACAGAAGATCTTTTTCAAAAGATACAACATATATATAAATTCTGCGAGTAAACAAAATGGCATCAATTTTTTTAGGATCATTAGGAGCAGCAGCTGGTAAAATACTCGGTAACGGCATTTTTCCGACAGTAGGAAAATTAATTGGAAGCTTGGGTGGACAGTTCATAGATGGAAAATTATTTACATCTACCACTTCACGCTCCTCTCAAGGGCCTAGGCTAAAAGATCTGCATGTACAAACAGCATCATATGGCATTTCGATCCCTATTGTATACGGCACAGTACGCATTTCAGGCAATATAATATGGTCTATGCCCCTTAAAGAAATACCAGTAACACAAACATATACACAAAAAGGCAAAGGTGTAAAATCATCCCATACATATACAGAATATACATATTATGCTTCATTTGCTGTTGCTATTTGCGAAGGCAAAATAGAAGAAATTGTTCGTGTATACGCTGGTACAACACAATTAGACTTACAAAAATATACTGTTCGCATATACAAAGGCACAGATTCACAACTTCCAGACCCATTTATAGAATCGATTGAAGGTGTGTCTAAAACACCAGCATATCGCAATTTAGCATATGTAGTATTCGAAAATATCTCTCTCGCAGAATTTGGAAACCATATACCAAATCTAAACTTCGAGGTGCGAAAAAAAAGCATTTCATCTTATGAAAAACCTACAGAAGACCTGATAAAATCAGTATGCTTAATACCAGGTAGTGGTGAATTTGTATACGATACAGTTGCACAAACTAAAAGCAGAGGTGATTTCTTGAGAGGAGCATGGGCTCAACGCGGAGTGAAACAATATATAAACAAGCATACATTACACAATAAAACCAACTCTTCAGTCGCATTAGACAACCTACAAAACACATTGAATAACGTAGAATGGGTATCAGTTGTAATCACTTGGTTCGGCAATAGCTTAGATATTAAAAACTGCACTATATTACCAGGCGCAGAATACTCAGATAATGGTACAGCAACATCACCTGATAAATGGAAAGTTTCCAAATATTACAGAAGCACCGCTCACCAAATCACAAAAAAAGATGGAAGACCTGTATACGGCGGGTCGATTAATGATGCAAGTCTTGTAAGGTTTGTTAAAGACATTAAAGCTAGAAATCTTAAAGTAATGCTATATCCAATGATTTTTATTGATATGGAATCTAAACCATGGCGCGGCTTTATCTCTGGTAAAACAGAGCATGTCAAATCATTCTTCAATAAACCAGATGGCTACAATCAGTTCATCACGCATTACGCTAGCCTCTTAAAAGATGATCTTGATGGCATAATAATAGGGAGCGAGATGAAAGCCCTCACGCAACTTCAAGACGAAAAACAAAATTTCCCTGCAGTAGACGAGTTGATAAACCTTGCACATGATGTAAAATCTATCGTCCCATCTCATACAGTTGTTACCTACTCTGCAGACTGGAGCGAATACCATCACGCAGAAAATGGTTACTATCATTTGGATAAATTATGGGCATCCAAATATATAGATGTAGTTGGTATAGATTCTTATTTTCCGCTCACAAATTCTTTAGAAAGCACATATGATTATCAAACATTAAAAAAGGGCTGGGAAAGCGGTGAAGGATATGAGTTTTACTATGAAGATTCAGCAAAAAATATATCAAAATCTCTTGACCCCAAATATGCATGGAAAAACATAAAATGGTGGTGGGAAAACGAACATATAAATCCAGATGGAAGCAAAACTGATTGGCAACCAAAAATGAAAAAAATATGGTTCACAGAATATGGATTTCCCTCTGTTGATTGTTGCTCAAACCAGCCTAATGTCTTTTTCGATGGAGAAAGCGTTGAATCTGGTTTTCCCATACATTCTAGAGGACAAAATGATTTTAAGGCGCAAAGGTCTGCAATACATGCAACTGAGGAATACTGGGCTAATTCTGAGTTTGTAGAGCGTCTGTTTTTATGGAGCTGGGACGCCAGACCTTATCCATATTGGCCAGATTTATCTAATGTATGGAGCGATTACACATCCTGGGAAAAAGGACATTGGGTACAAGGCAAAATAGGCAAATCAACTTTAATCGCAGTGCTGGAGGATTTATGCTTAAAATCTAAGCTAGATTTTAAATATTTTGCATTTGAAAACCTACAAGACAATCTAGATGGACTTGTGATCGATTCGCAAACCTCTGCAAAAAAGATAATAGATCTATTAAGCAAGACCTATCTATTCGACTTATACGAGCATAACGCAAAGATTCTATTCACAAAAAAACATAGCGATACAAATGCATTAATTTCAGCTGCAGATGTGCTGGATATTAGCAGCAATTTTGAGGCAACTAAACATTCTGATTCTGATCTACCATACAAAGTTGATGTAAACTTTATCGATTTACATTCTAATTACAATATATCTAATCATCACACACAAATTGAATGCGATTCTAATAAATCTGTTAGCTTAGATATACCAATAGTGATGTGCAAAAATAATGCGGATATAATCTCCAAATCTATTTTAAGTGATCTATGGAATTCTAACATTACATTCAAACTCCATTTAGGTCCACAATATCAATACTTAAAGCCAACTGATTTGATAGATATCAAACTAAAAAACAAATCCTTTAAAGCTAAAATATCCTCCATACATTTCGGCAAGAATTACACAGTAAAAATTACAGCAGAAAGCTATAAAGAGCGAATATTAAACCAAATGTATTCATATCAAAGCTATAATAATAAAAATGTACCAGAGGTTATAGAAGTAGGATGCGAAATATTAGATCTACCATATTTCGGCAGATCTGATATGGATAAGCCAATCATATATATAGCAACCTACTCCTTAGGTACAAAATTTAAAAGCTGCGATATTTATTACTCAACATACCAAAACACAGATTTTGATCTATTATGCAGATCTTTTAAAGAAAGCACATATGGGCATGCTATATCAGAATTCAAAACTAGCAGTAGCCGCTTTGTAGACAACGCCAATCAGATCACAATCAATCTAATATCTGGAGAGCTTGAATCTATACCTAATGAGGATCTGATAAAAGGTAAAAATTTATGCGTGATAGGAAATGAAATTATACAATTCAAAAATGCTGTACTCGTAGATGAAAATCAATATGTACTTACAGAGCTTTATCGAGGCTTATACTGCACTGAACAATATATCAACTCTCATACTGAGAATGAGCGCTTTGTGCTATTAGATTCGAACATTATAGATGTAGAGATACCTGAGGAAATGCTTAAAACTGAGGCATATATAAAAGCTGTCTCACCTGATAAATCTTGTTATGAATACAATGTTATGAAAATAATATTAGAAGGCAATCACAGCAAACCATACGCACCAATCGATCTAAAACAGCAAAATAATCAAATCACTTGGTGTCGCAGATCTAGAGTAAATAACTTCTTTGGGGATTATGATGATGTTCCTCTAGATTCTAAGGACGAGCGCTATCTAGTTTCATATACACTAATCGATGGCTCAACCCAATCTCAGATCGTTCAAAGTGAGAATATTAATCTAAAAAGTAATTGCGAATCAATTAGAGTCTCGCAAATATCTTCAAATAACACTCTTGGTTTTGAATCGCACACAATTTAGCACAACATTACTACTGATGCTTATCATACTACCAAAAACAACAAAGAAATCGTGTCTTTTTTGTTCTTGAATTAGATATACCTGTCCAATCCAAGGAAACGCAGATATTTTTTACAGCAGTCCCTACAATGATAGTGAGTCTTTACATGATGAGATGAGATATGCACTATATATACATTACTATTACTTTGATTTATAAAGACTGAGGCGGCCTCATTTTTGATACACCATGCGTTGTTTTATCCCAAGTATGTGGAGATATTATCAACCTGTGTAGTGCTCTATATGATGCGTAAACTATGATGATAAAATAAAGCACAAAAAGAAACCATCTGTACTTAAGATACTTATGACCAGCTACTTTTGATATAATATATGCAGTAAATATAAAGTTGAGCATAGTGTAAAATAAATTAGCCCAAGTGAGATATCTTAAAAATATATCATATCCCAATGGCAAATCTTGTACCCCAGTGATCAATAAAAATGACAGAATGAACATAAATGGAGTGATTACAGTCAACAACGGACTTAGAAACATTATATAAAGAAAAAACAAATATCCAAAAAAATGATACGATCTAAAAATAGCCACTGGGTATCTAGAGTATATCAAACAAGTATGCATGTATCCTTGCAACCACCTAGTACGCTGCTTAATCCATGACATCAATGTATTTGTAGCCTCTTCACCTGTATATGATATAATTACTCTAGTCCTATATCCATAAGCCGCAAGTCTCAACCCTAGATCAGCATCTTCTGTTAAATTATACGGATCCCAAGCGCCAACTTCCTTCAATACATCAATCCTAAAATGGTTGCTAGATCCACCAAGTGGCATTGGATAGTTATAATATGAAGCAACAGGAAAAATGAAATTATATTGAGTCTGATACTCAATCTCAAATAACGACGTTAAAATATTTTCAGACCCATTATAAAATCTTAAGCGACATTGTATGCATGCAATGTCTGGGTCTGAAACAGCGAACATCTTCACCACTTTTTTAAGCTGCAATGGATCTGGTACATCCTCTGCATCGTATATTCCAACAATTTCTCCTGTTGCAAATTGCAATGCATAGTTCGATGCCTTGCCTTTGGTTTGTGGATTGGATTTGGGCACTATAATAACTTGAAAATAGCTTGGAGGGTTGTATGACTTTATTGCAAGAAGCGTCTCGATATCTTCCTCTTCTAAAATCAACAATATCTGCAACTTATCTTTAGGATAATCCAGGTTCTTCATAGAATGCATAAGGTCTGGTATCACCTCTGCCTCTTTAAACATTGGTAATAACAATGTGTATTTAGGATAGTCAGTAATATTCAGCTCTATCTTTGCATGATGATAAAAATCTTCATAGAGCATATACGCACCCGTAAAAATCAACCATAGTCTGTATGTCCCAGTATATGCGTATACTATATTGATTATTGTTACAGTCCAAAAGATCGTATATGTATACTCTAGAGTAAATGAAAAATACAATATCAGCATTAGCGCAATCAGAATAACCTTCTGCCAATCTAATATTACCGTTTTAGCAGAAAGATTCTTACCTTTTATGATTATACTACTCATAATTAAAACTTATAATCCAATGACAATAAAAAAGAGTTGAATTTAAAGGGCTTATCTATAAATACATTGTGAAAGCTTTTGAGATATATAGTATCATGCTCATTGATATCATATCCAACCTGAAAACTTAGTTGATGATAACCACTATGACCATCACTCACTAAAGAATTCAAGGCATCATTCTTTAAAACCGCATTATAATCAGAGGGCAGCCCAAATGAATCGATGGTTTTGCTAACTTTCGAGCGCGCTATCTCTCTCTTGCTATAGTTATAACCATTAAATGTACTATAAAGTGCCGTCAGTAATGTCCATTCATTTCCCCATGGCTTCATTCCTATTAATGCCTCGGTATTAAATTGGTGATTACAATTTTGATGATAGAATTGATATTCTGCAGACATGTCTATATAATGAGCTAATCTATCTTCGCTATAAGGAATAAAAGGCAAATTAAAGCTATAACCATACAACAAGGCAGCTTTAGTGGAAGCTGTTCTGCCTATATAAGATGTAGTGCTATCACCAACCATCATATCGCCAGAAGCAAAATATAGTTTATAACTTACTGCTGTGTTTTTCTTATTGTCATATATACTGCCTTTCAAGCCAATTTCTGGTACAATTTGATAATAGTCAGAAGATAGCTTAGCAGACGACTGTGTTATCCCATCCACATCGCTCACCAATCGCATTGCGTCTGAGTATCTTGTTATACTTAAGAAAGCAAGAAACGACAACTGATCAGAAACACCATATTCATAATCAAAAGCGATATTTGAGCTAGATATCTCATTCTGCACCCTATATGTAAATAAACCATCTAATCCATTATCATCAGTGCTACTGCTATTTGACTTATATGGCAAAGAATATAGGTAATCTAGTGAAAGTTCATGCTTACCTTTTCCAATAAGCCAAGCACCAGCATTTGCAATATTAGGCAACCATGTCGATATGCA
>JAJTIA010000065.1 GCA_021299995.1 Candidatus Jidaibacter sp.
GCGGCGGGAATCTAGAAGTGTATATAGCTAGATCCGCGTTTCCATGGGGATGACATAGAAAAAGACAAAAATTGAGTCTCTGTCTTATATAACAAACTACCCTTTGTCATTCCCGCGGGCGGCGGGAATCTAGAAGTGTACATAGCTAGATCCGCGTTTCCATGGGGATTACAATGTCTTAGCGATATAATGCATTTGCATTGAGGCACTAGTTGCAGCTATCGCTACGGAAATTGGGCCAGTCAGCAAGCGCAAAAATTGCTAGCAAAATAACATATACATACCTTTATTCGAGAAAAATACATCACTCTATTATACAGACTGCTAAATAATAAAGTTATATATAAGTTATAATGCTAAATTGCTTATTGAATAGCAGCTTCTTGATTATTTGTTCTTTCAGAATAAAGAGCTGCAGAACCAGCAATTATAGCAGCAACAACTGATGTACAAATCACAACTTTTGTAGATAGCTCTATAGGCAAGTTAATGCTAGATGTTGCTAATTGCTCTAGTACATACTTAGCTAAAAAACCAGTACTAACTCCAAAGGAGGCAAATGCACCAAACTGCCTCAATGCGCTAGGAGCATTTTGAGGCCCTGCTTGCCTGCCCTGTTTACGCTCACGCTCCTCATCTCCCGGCTTCTGTGCTTTTGCTGCTTCTCTTAGTTCTTTTAATTGTTCTTGTACTTTTTGTAGTTCTTGTTCTGCTTCTGTTAGTTCTACTAACTTTTCTTTTACTAGTTTCAATGCTTCTGCTTCTGCTTTCTGTGCTTTTGCTGCTGCTGCTTGTGCTACAATTAATTCTGCTTTTAAGCTATCATTACTCTTGTGTAATTTTAGATTAGTCTCATAATATTCATTGTTCTTTTCCAGAAGAGTTTTATATACAGCTATTCTATCTTCTAATTGCGTTTCAAGCTTTTCTTGCTTTTCTTGATATTGTGCAATCACTTTCTCATAGTCTTTTACCAATGCGCTTGATTTCTCTTCTGCTTTTACTAAAGAGTCCCTTTTTTCTTTTAACTTAGTTTCAAGTTCTACGTTCTTTTTTTAAGTTCTTCATTATCTTCGAGTGCTTTGGATGTCTCTCCGAGTGAGACCCGTACATCTTTGCACAGTAGCTCATTTTGTGCTTCTAATCTCTTAAGTTCAAGTTTTAATTCTGTAATCTGGCTAACATATTCAGTATTTTTTATTTCCACTTCTTCTAACTCCGCTTGTAGTCTATCATATTGTGCTTTCTCTACCGTAGCCACTTCATTTTTGTAGTCTTTCGCTTTTGACATCCTAATCTCCGATATTTTGTTGTCTAATCTCACTTTAGTTGGCACACCATTGACAACTAATGTTATCTCTTTATATTCGTATTTTAACTCAATTCCACCCTTTAAGCTACTATTTTCTAAAGGAATATTATATTCTTTATAAATATCAAAAAATTCAGCTATCTTTCCTTCAGATTTTAATTGCTCTGTCAACCACTTTTTAAGCTCTTCAATCGTAATATCTACTTCTACATGAATAGAAAACGATAAAGCTGGATTATATTGATGCTTTATAACTATACTCTTTTTTCTAGGCAGCGATATTTTGCTTGGGCTTGCAGACAAATATTTCTGTGGAGAAGAAGAGGGAGTGCGGGGTAAGGCATAAGCCTTAGTAACAACCTCACCTTCGACATCAAACTGATAATCAGTTTTCAACGCTATATTATCAAGTTTTAAAAGCTCTAAAACACCGCATCCTTTTTGGTCCGCTAGCTGCACTAAAAGCTCGTAAACTGTGCTGTTTGATTTAAGCGTCACTTCTGAAGAATCAGGCATTGATATCGCAACTTGTCTATATTTATATATAAAAGGCAATGTAATTGAACCATGTTCTGTGACAAGCCCTAACTCTGACACTTTTTTTCTTTTATCATCACGATTTAACGATTGATTATTCACCCATATTTCAAAATGAGAGCACCCAGTGTGCCTTTCAACAATATTATATAGGTCGTGAAGAGATGTCTCAGATATGAAATATTGCTCTTCAAAATATTGACTGCCTCCATCTTGTTGAAAACGCATCTTCATATATAACCACCATGCCTAAAAATTTCACATGAGAATTATATACAAGAACAATCCTTGTATGCAATGCTAAATATGCTTTGTTTGCTTGCACATATGCATAAAAGCATCATAAAGAATTGCTGCGGCTTTTTTGCAAATTATAGGGCAGCTGTGTACTTGCAACAAAGCCAGCGCTATTAAGCAAAATACTTATCCCAATTTTTAGTGACATTCTCCATGATATCATCCGGCATGCGTATCTCCCTACCCCACTCTCGTTTGGTTTCTGGATACACCTTGTCTGTTGCATCAAAGCCGATTTTTGCACCTAAGCCCGGCTCAGGCGAGGCAAAATCTAGATAATCAATTGGTGTATCAGTAATAATAGTCACATCGCGTGCAAAATCCATCTTTGTAGAAACCGCCCACATAACATCCTGCCACGACTTTATGTTTATTCCCTCATCTACAACAATAAGAAACTTAGTATACATAAACTGTCGGAGCGCAGACCACACTGCAAGCATCACCTTTTTTGCATGCCCTGGATATCCTTTCTTTATACTCACAACACCTATACGATAAGAACAACCTTCTGGAGGCAAATAAAAATCGATTATCTCTGGAATCTGCTTTTGTATAAGAGGCATAAATACATCATTTAGGGCCTCTCCAAGAATCGATGGTTCATCTGGTGGGCGCCCTGTGTAAGTAGAGAGATATACAGCCTCTTTTTTAGATGTAATTGCTGTCACATACACAACTGGGAATTGCTCAACTGAATTATAGTAGCCAGTGTGATCACCATACGGCCCTTCATCAGCGAGTTCGCTCATAGAAACATAGCCTTCGATAACAAACTCAGCATTGCTTGGAACTAGAAGATCGTTTGTTTTGCACTTGACCAATGATAGCTTCTTCTTACGCAGCAATCCTGCAAACTCATACTCAGAAAAACTCTCTGGCACAGGCGTTACAGCAGATATAATGGTAGCAGGATCAGAGCCTATCACTATCGCAATCGGCATTTTATCCTGACCTGCAGCCTTATAGCTACGATAATGATCTGCCCCTCCTCTATGATCTAACCACCGTATAATTAGCTTATCTTTAGCTAATACCTGTAGCCTATATATGCCTAAATTATAATTATTAGTCCCAAATGCTTTTGTCACAACCATAGACCAAGTAATAAGTGGAGCAGGCTCATCTGGCCAGCAGCTCTGTATGGGTAAAGCACCTAAATCTACATCGTCTCCCTTAATCAGCACTTCTTGACATGGTGCCTTCTTCACTATCTTGGGCTTCATACTAAGCACATCTTTAATAAGTGGCACTAGGCCAACCGCTTCCTTAAAGCTACTGGGTGGCTCTGGCTGCCTTAAAAATGATAGCTTCTCACCCAACTCTTTTAAACCATCTGTAGATTCCATGCCAAGACCAAGAGAGATACGCTCCTTTGTGCCAAATAAATTAACTAGGACAGGGTATTGATTCTTTTTGCCATTATGGATCACATTACGAAACAGTATAGCAGCACCGCCCTGATGCAGCACACGTCTGTGTATTTCCGTAATCTCAAGGTACGTTGATACAGGCTCCATGACCTCCAAAAGCAATCCCCTCTTCCTTAAAAAACCTATATAATCCTGCAAATCAGCAAATGGCATCTTTACTCCTCTATCCTTGTTATTTTGTTTGGATACAACCTACGCGCCTTACCAGCAAGCTCTAGCTCTAACATAAGCACGTTTAATATGTGGACAGGCACCTTGCAATGAGTGATTATAGTCTCGATATCCGTCTCTTCAAAAGAAATCGCTCTATGAACATCACGCCTGTACTTACTGAGTTCAGCATCTGTTGGCTCTTGCATGATAATATTGGACCCATATTTACTTTGGGAAGTGTCAGACAAATTTATTCGAGCCGCATTAACAAAATCAATCACTTGCGATATATCATTAAGCAACACAGCCTGATTTTTTTTAATCAGCTCATTGCACCCTCGCGCCCTATCATCAAGCGGTGATGCAGGAACAGCGTACACTTTCCTATTCTGCTTTAGTGCAAACGCAGCAGTAATCAATGATCCTGACTTGAGAGATGCCTCTATCACAATTAAAGCGGTGCACATACCAGAAATAATACGGTTGCGCTGCGGGAAATACTGCGCAATTGGCACAACACCTAATGGCTTCTCCGATATCACAGCGCCGTTTTCTTGAATCTTATTATACAACTCAAGATTTTTCTGAGGGTACACCACATCCGCTCCCCCAGCGAGCACAGCAACTGTGCCATATGAAAGCGAACCTTTGTGCGCCCATGTATCTACACCAATCGCAAGCCCTGAAACTGTTGCAATCTTAGAATCTGCAAGAGTGCTTGCAAAGCGCTCGGCTATCTTACATCCGTTTATCGATGCGTTCCTTGACCCAACAATGCCTACAAACTGCTTTTTAAACACATCTAAATTGCCAAATGCAGTAAATACAGGTGGGGAGTCTTCAAAACCCATCAATGAACTTGGGTAAAAATCGGAACTTTTAAATACAAAATGACCACCAGCACTTTGTGTTTTCTCTATTTCTTGCATAATATCAGAGTCTTGTGCCACACAAATTTTACGACGCAGGCCGCCATTTAATGAAAGCTTCTCTACATTATCTAATGCATCTTCTGCGCTACCATATGTTTTAATTAGATGATTGTAGGTAATTGCTCCAATATTTTCGCTTCTAAAGAGCTTTAATTGGTAAAATTGGTTATGTGCAAGATTTAAATTTTTTAAAAACATCGAATATGCTAATTGATAAAAGTTTTTCTATGGCTACTATACATATTTAAAATACTGGCGAAATTCACTTATGCAAGCAACTTTCCTAGAAGAGCAAGATCAAAACACACCAACTGAATACTTGGTATTAGCAAGAAAGTACCGCCCGGTCACGTTCAAAGACATGGTAGGACAAGACGTACTTATCAAAACATTCAGCAATGCTGTAAAATCAAATCGTATCGCACATGCATTCTTACTAACAGGAATTCGTGGTGTTGGCAAAACAACCACAGCACGCATAATAGCAAAAGCTCTCAATTGCCTAGGAGAAGATGGGACTGGTGGAATCACAGCAGAACCATGTGGTAAGTGTTATCAGTGCACCTCAATAAGCGAAGATAGAAATCAAGACGTGCTTGAAATGGATGCAGCGAGCAACACAAGCGTTAACGATATACGTGAAATTATAGAGAATTGCAGATACAAACCTATTTCCGCTCGCTACAAAGTATACATCATCGATGAAGTTCACATGCTATCTAATAGTGCGTTTAATGCTCTTTTAAAAACATTAGAAGAACCACCTGCACATGTAAAATTCATCTTTGCAACAACAGAGACTCGCAAGATACCCCTTACCATATTATCTAGATGTCAACGATTCGACCTGAAACGTGTAAAAACCCAAGACCTAGTTTCTCACTTCGAAGACGTTCTAAACAAAGAAGGATTCACAGCACACAATGATGCATTAAAAATCATCGCAAATGCATCTGGTGGATCTGTACGAGATGGATTATCTATACTAGAACAAGCAATCTCAAACACAGATGGCAACTTATCTCAGGAAGCTGTACGCTCCATACTAGGGCTCACAGAACGCGATATGATATTTGACATATATGCTAATATGGTAAAAAATCAGCTGTCAGAGTCACTAAAAATCTGTGCTGAAGCATTATTAAAAGGTTTCGACCCTATAGTGATAGCCCAAGACTTCATGGACATGACACACAATCTATCAAAAGCTATAATCGATCCTTCATTTATTTCACAGCTAGATGAAGCAGAGGCAACTGCTGTAGACGCGATTAAGCAATATGTTGATAATCTAAAGCTTGCGCGCATATGGGGCTTACTCTTAAAAGGCGTGGATGATATCAAATATGCATTTAACGCAAATCAAGCACTCGAAATGTTGATAATACGATTAGCTCATTTAAGCTCAATGCCTTCGCCTGAAGAACTGATTCGAAAGCTCAAAGATAAGTCGGATAGTACACAAAAGCATGAACCTATAAGCGCACCATCAGGGCCACAATCACAAAAACAAATGCAGAATATAGAGCGTCATGTGATATCTCAACCACAGGCTAATCAAGCAGAAACCGTTTCCAAATCTGGAAGTACTATAAACTCAACGTCTGACTTACTAAAATGCCTTTACGATGCAGATGAGATGATTCTACATCATCACGTCAAAACAGATATGAAGATCATAAAAATCGAGCATGGTAAGATAGCGCTCTCAACTCTTCCAACCGCGCCGCAAAATATCTCGTTGATTCTGAAAGAATTTTTAGAAAAAAGTACCTTCTCTAAATGGAGCATAGTTTCTTCTGAGAGCTCATCTGGTAATACGGTCGCTCAGGATGAAGCTATACATGAGCAGAATCACAAAATAGAAGTAAGCAAAAGCCCAGAAGTTAAAGAGATTTTAAATAGCTTTACAGGACTAGGTATTGCTGATATCAAACTACAAAAAGTTTCATAAAATGGAGTGATAACAATGCAGAACATTCAAGAAATGATGAAAAAAGCACAAGCCCTTCAAGCTGAAATGGCTAGCATCCAAAAAAAATTAGAGTCTGAAGAAGTAGAAGGCATTTCAGGTGCTGGCATGGTTAAAATTACATGTACATGCAAAGGTGAAATTCGCAAATTATTTATCGACAAATCCATTGTAAATCCAGATGATAGTGAAATGCTAGCAGACTTGGTTGTAGCAGCGTTCAACAATGCAAAATCTAATGCGGATGCAGTATCTAAAGAAGAGATGGAAAAAGTAGCATCCAGGTACGGGCTACCTGCAAACCTAGGAAACATGGGTTTTTAGCACTATACGTGATAAAAAAGATCTTAAAAAGCAATATAATAATCAACGCACTTTCTTATATCTTCCTAGGATATCTGTGCCTTACATACCACACATGTAGAAAGCAGTTTATTGCCTCAGATATTGCACGCAATATTATGGAAGGCACTACACCTGCTATCTTCCCATGCTGGCATAGTCGCTTTTCTATGTACTTGGCAATTAGAAGGTTTGGCAGCTTTCAAGCAATAACATCTGCACACAAGGATGGGAACTTTTTAGAAAACATACTAAGGTTTTTTAATCACACTCCAATTCGTGGGTCTTCTCGCAAAAAAGCTTTTAGTGCAGCAAAGAGCGTTCTTAGTATAGATCCAGAAAAAATAAGGCTTGTTGTAACACCCGATGGTCCTCTAGGACCAAGATATAAAGTAAAAGGGCTTATTATCAAAATGGCAGAACGTCTTGGTGTGCCCTTAGTACCACTAACCTTCTCTGCCTCTCACGCAATAGTGCTCGGAACTTGGGATAGATTCATCATACCAATTCCATTCATATCCAAGCTAGTATTTCATATTCATGACCCTATATATGCTGACCAAAATCTTTCTGAGGATCTTTTAAGTAGCATTATGTATAATCAAATGGTAGATCTTGATCACATTACTCACTTAAAGGTAGATTATTAATGCTCTACTATAAGATTTATTACATCATTACATCTCTATGCTTTAGACTCTTTCCTATCTTGCTCAAGAAGCGATTGGTCAATGGAAAAGAGCATCCCAAGAGAGCGCCTGAAAAACTAGGATTTTATAATTTAAAAAGGCCAGAGGGTAATATAATATGGTTTCATGCAGCAAGCGTAGGAGAGCTCAACTCGATTACAGAGATAGTAAAAATACTTTCGCAAGATAATAACATTTTGATTACTACTGGCACATTAAACTCGTATAAAGTCTTTGACAAAATTGGGTTCAACAAGAACGTTATACACCAATTTGCACCACTTGATTCACCAGAAATAGTAAAGAGATTTTTGCAATATTGGCAACCTTCAAAAGGTATATTTACAGATTCAGAACTATGGCCAAACCTTATATGTCATGCATCAAAACAGATGCCCTTATATAATGTGAATGCACGTCTTTCCGATAAATCATTTCAAACATGGCAGTACTTCGGTAGTTTAGCCAGATACCTTTATTCTCAATTCACATATGTTATAGCGTGCTCCGAATATGATCTAAAAAAAATTTCACATTTTGTAGACTCAACAAAATTACACTGCTTTGGCAACTTAAAATGCTCTACCCCTCCTCTTTCTGACAATGTAGCAATATCAGATACGCTAAAAGATCAATGCGCAGATAGACTTGTAATAGTCGCAGCCAGCACTCATGATGGAGAAGAAGAGATTATTTTAGACAGCTTACTAGATAATTTCAAATCAGATCCCAGAATCTTGCTTATATTGGTTCCTAGAGATGTGTCTAGGGGGCTTGATATACTAAAATTATGCATTAGCAAAAAATTGGATGCATCTGTAAGAACAGACACAGATCAAATATCTAATACCGCGCAAGTATATATAGCAAACACACTTGGAGAGCTAGGAATATGGTATCGCCTGAGTAAAATAGCTTTCGTAGGTGGATCTTTAGTTGATGTAGGCGGTCACAATATTATAGAACCCGCGCAACTCGGTAATGCTATAATATCTGGCAATCACTATTCAAACTTTAAGGATATATTCGACTTATTCATCAAGAAAGATGCTATACAAATAGCTAGTAATACATCAGAACTAAAAAACACATTTTCAAATCTCATATCAAATAAAAATGCAATAGAGAATTATGCTAAGAATGCTAAGAGCGCAGCAACATGTGATAATATCATAGATAACGTATTATCCATCATCACCAAAACATCTTGAAATATATAAAAAACACATTATACCAATCTAATAAAATGTAATATGGTGACAAATGGGTAATATACCACAGAAAAATAATAGCGTTTATATATCACATGCAACTTTTGACTATATAGATAGATTTTTTGCTGCACCCACTCTTATTTTCTCTGCTATAAGTTGTTATTCATCATATCAAGGTAACCCTTTAAATATTATATTTCACTCTGGGTTTGCAATAGGATCTATAATGATAGCTAAATATTCTGCAAAGTCCCATTATAAAAAACATATAGAAAAGCACTCAGATAAAATCAGGCTAATATCTGGCCTACTCGATATGGCTGCATACCATTACATAGGAAGCACACCTATATCTTACACCCTAATCTCAAAGGCTAGCGATTTTTATTTAAATAGAGTGAGCCCTTCAAACTGTTTTTGGGCATTAATTGGGTCATCCTATGAACCATCTCTTTACAAAAGTGATATCACACATTTCGAAGTACCAATTTCACAATTCTTAGCGAAAGAAGTACGAGGAAGTGGCTACAAATCTGTTAAACAATGCACAAAATCTAAACAAGAGGCATTTGCAAAGTATTACAACTTACTTGGATCTTGGGAATCATACTCACCTGTATTATTACTCACATTTTTAGAAATGTTACACAGGATCTCTATATTAGATTCACACTCTATCTTGTTAAGCGCACACTTTAAAATTGCTATGAGTGCGGCATGCAGGGCTTATTTCGGCAAAGCTGTAGAAACTCAGCTAGAAGACAGAATACTTATGTTACGTATTATAGGATTATCTATGAGCTCCATTGGTTTAATACAAAACAGTTTCGCCAAAGATATAGGATTGGTCATATCTGCAGCCCAAGTAACAACTCTAATGCTGAATCTATTAACAGAAGATAAAGTTATTGCTGTATAAGCGATGTTTTTATATGATATAAAAAATGCTATTTTTTACAACTAAATGCAAAGCTTATAGTTGACTTTTAGATATAATGGTTGTAAAAAGAAAACTCAAAAAATATTGGAAATTCTATGTTCGCTGTAGTTGAAACCGGAAATAAGCAATACCAAGTACAAGTTGGTGATGTTATTAAGACAGAAAGATTGGAAGGTGATGTAGGCACTGTTATTGCTTTAGATAAAGTACTTATTACATCTCAAAAAGTTGGCGCACCCCTTGTTGAGGGCGCTATTGTTGAAGCCGAGATCTTAGATCAAAGAAAAGACGACAAAGTGTTAGTTTTTAAAAAGAAACGTAGACACAACTATCGCCGTAAAAAAGGTCACAGACAGTATATTACTGTTCTAAAAGTTACAAATATCAAATCATAGTTTATAGGTATATAGAAGATGGCAACGAAAAAAGCTGGTGGTAGCTCCAGAAACGGCAGAGACTCTAAAAGCAAAAGACTAGGTCTTAAAAAATCTGGTGGTCAACCTGTTATTTCTGGCAACATAATTGTACGTCAAAGAGGTACAAAAGTGCATCCTGGTAATGGTGTTGGAATGGGTAGAGACCATACCATATATGCTGTAATACCTGGCACAGTACAATTCCGTAGAAGACAAAACAATAAACTTTTTGTTGATGTAGTTGCGTAAATTTACGTAACCACAATTGCAAAATGGGTCTGTAGCTCAGGTGGTTAGAGCGCACGCCTGATAAGCGTGAGGTCGGTGGTTCAACTCCACCCAGACCCACCATTTTCATCAAAACAATATTTTAAAAGAGCTAGGTACACCTGCTCTTTTTTTTATTTGTTGCGTTATAACGCTTTTGTATCAGTTTTGTGGCACGTACAAAAAAAGTGTTGTGCTATCACACACAACTATGGTACGGTATTTTCAAATAGCTCATGGTATGCGATGTTTTTGCTGCCTGTCTGCAAAATAAATTTAGAATATCGAGGTTAAGATGAATATAAATAACAAATTTAACACTATGTGGAAGGCATGCATGATTGTGTTCTTTGCACTTTCTTTACTTGTTGTGGCACCTGCATATGAAGCGAGCGCTCAGGCAAACACAACAAATACAGTTGACGACAATCAAATTAGCAGGATATTATGCAACGTTGTGAGTCTTGTTACAGGCGGTGTTGGTAAAGCTATATCTGTTTTAATCATCATCACACTAGCTATCGCTTTATTCTTAGGCAAAGTTAGCTGGGGTATGGCAATTGCAGTGGCAGTTGGTATGGGCATTATGTTTGGTGCACCTGGTATAGTAAAGATAATATCACCTGATGGTGGAGATGTATGCAAAGCCACTACAGGTGCATAACAATCGATAAATTTTATCTTAGTAAAAAAGCCCTGATTTTTATATCAGGGCTTTTTCACTATATTATCCATAGTAATTATTGACTCTGTATTTCTCCCAAAAAAATGTTGCTATACAACCCAAGTATGTTAGCGTCATTTTAAATACGTCAGGCGTATCTCTTTTAAACGCCTGTTTTTCAATAAGTTAGAATAGAGGTTACAATGATATCAGTTAACAAGCTTAGTATAATGTGGAAGGCATGCATTATTGTCTTCTTCGCACTGTCTTTACTTGTTGTGACGCCCGTACACGAAGCTAGAGCAGATGATGCTAACAAGAACAAGATTAGTGAAATACTGTGCAACGTTGTGAAGCTTGTTACAGGTGGGGTTGGTAAAGCTATATCTGTTTTAATCATCATTACACTAGCTATCGCTTTATTTTTAGGCAAAGTCAGCTGGGGTATGGCAATTGCAGTGGCAGTTGGTATGGGCATTATGTTCGGTGCACCTGGTATAGTAAGTATAGTCTCTGGTGATACTACAAATGTGTGTGATACAGCTACTACTCCAGCTGGAGATAGCACAACAAAATAATGTTTCTCTTTATACAAAAGCCCTGATTTTTATATCAGGGCTTTTTTTTTGCCATATACCTGATAGTGTGTTTTAAAGAGATTATACAGCTACACGAATGCTAGACTACATTATAAAGCGCATATTACTGATTATACCAACGCTTTTCATCATTATATTACTCAATTTTATAATAGTGCAATTCGCCCCTGGTGGCCCAGTTGAAAACGCAATAGCACAACTTAGAGGCGTGCAGGCTGCAGGAGAAGCTGGCGGAATCGGCGCAAGGCTTAAAGTATCAGACAGTTATAAGGCATCTCAAGGGATGGATGATGAGCTAGTAGCCTACATCAAAAAGCTGTACGAATTCGACAAACCTGCGCATGAACGCTTTATCGACATGGTGAAAAATTATGCAACATTTGAATTTGGCAAAAGCTTTTATCAAAACAAGCGTGTTATAGACCTTGTGTACGAGCGGTTGCCTATATCGATCTCACTTGGGCTATGGTCCACACTAATCATATATGCAATTTCCATACCTCTAGGCATCACAAAAGCAGTACGTAACGGTGAAAGATTCGACTCTATAACGAGCTTTATCATAGCGTTTTTATATGCGATACCAAGCTTCCTGCTTGCGATTATACTCGTGATGTTATTTGCAGGCGATGGGCCATTTTCATACTTCCCTATGCGCGGCTTAACCTCTAGCAACTTTGACGAACTCTCGCTCTTGGAAAAAGTTAAAGATTATACATGGCATATAGCCCTACCCTGCATCACACTTACTTTATCAGGGTTTGCAGGCCTTACAATCCTCACAAAAAACTCATTTTTAGAAGAAGTGAACAAACAATATGTATTAACAGCGCGCTCTAAAGGCCTCTCCGACAATTCTGTGCTCTATATGCATGTATTCCGCAATGCAATGCTGCTTATTATCACAAGCATCCCAGAGATATTGCTCAAAATCTTGTTTACTGGCACTGTGCTTATCGAAATCATATTCTCCCTCAATGGGCTTGGTCTACTAAGCTATGAATCTGCCATAAATCGCGACTATCCTGTAGTGTTTGGCACTTTATATATATTCACTTTGATAGGGTTAATTTCCACATTAATTACAGATATTCTATATGTTGTAGTAGATCCACGCATAGATTTTGAGAAACGTGCAAATTAATTGCATATTTTCTAGATATACAATATAATACAGTGAAATATTTTTACTTCAGGTTACATAATGAACCCTATTATTCTCAGTGGCCCTATATTCTCGGCAATTGCTTTTGGCTTATACAAAGCAACGCGACCTTATGAGTTCACACCAGAAACATTAAAAATAATACGCATGGAAAATGAGAACTTTCTTAAGCTATTAGAGATTATGCATGATCTTAATCAACATGGCTTAAAGCAGACAATTTATGATCGTGTTGATCCATCTGAAGCAGAGCATTTAATAAACTCAATATCGCTGTATAGCACAACCGCATTTTTTAAAGCATCTTTGGCTATTTTTGGAAATCAATACAATCAGTCAATTGATCATCTACCACTCTGTTATACAACAGGAGATGGACGCTTTAGTATTGGTAGAAGTGATATTATCAAAGTTATTACAAGCCACCCAGAGAAATACAAGGACCTACTTGACGGAGATGAACCAATAGTAAATGTTGGGCTATTAAGCACTTCTGTAGATTACAAAGCACTTGTCGAATTAATTAAAGAACCGACACAAAAGCTACAAAGCTCACTGACATATGATGATTATACACTGGTAGAAAGATTATACATTATACACGATTTTAGAGAAGAGATGCTAAATTCTAAATCGTCTAAGTTTCAAGAAGATTTAGTTGAACTTCATAAGTATATTGATAACAAAAATGATAACTCTCTTATTATTGAGCTATACGGCGTTTCCGAGACGTATGATATTTTGCAGTAGATACTCGCATAGATTTCGAGAAACGTGCAAATTAATTGCATATTTTCTAGATATACAATATAATACAGTGAAATATTTTTACTTTAGGCGACATAATGAACCCTATTATTCTCAGTGGCGCTATATTATCAGCTATTGCTTTTGGATTATACAAGGCAACGCGACCTTATGAGTTCACACCAGAAACATTAAAAATAATACGCATGGAAAATGAGAAGTTTTTAAAGCTATTAGAGATTATGAATGATATCAAGCACAATGGTTTAAAGCAAGCAGTAGCTAAATATGTCACACCAGAAGAGTTAGGGCCTTTCATCAATAATACGCTATTTGAAAACTTCTCCAAATCAAATACAAGGTTATGTGAATGTAAAGTGGGTAGTATATTTTTTAAAGCATCCACAGATATTTTTGAAAAACAATACAATGAAGCAATAAACCACACACCTTTCTATTATCAATCTCGTGATGAATCATTACATATAGTTGCATCGAATAATCTACTTTCAATAATAAAACATCACCCATATAAATACGATGCTTTGTTTGATAAAGATGCCCCTGTTGTAAGCTCAACATTATTCTGGGGAGATATAGATTATAAAAAACTTGCTGAGTTAGTATTGGATCCGGAACAAAAGTTAGCAGACTCTCTTTCATGTGACGATTACACACCAGTAGAAAGACTGCATATTCAAAAGTCCTTCCTTCTAGAATTTGCTAACTTAAATGCGTCTGAGTTTAAAAAAGATTTACTTGAGTTTCATAATCACTTTTATAATAAAGATACAAGCAATCTGATAAGCGAGGTATATGGTTCTGATGCAGCATCTGGTTTATATAGCTAGATCATAGCTAAGCCGCTATAAAAATCATACTGCATTAAGAAAATCGTTTGCAGCGGCAGCTCCTGGGATGGCGAAGCTGGCTATGTTACAAGCAGTGTATAAATAATGAATGAAATTGCATCATAAGGAACTTTCATCCCCGGGAGTTTTATGATGCTAAATATTTTAGACGTTTTCTTTAATAATTTACATATAAGAACACCCCCTCGTGCTAAAAAGCAGTCGCTCCCTGGTTGGTTTTTATATTAATTTCTTTGCAGCTTCATCTAAGACAAGCGCGCCAAAACGATTGCGTAGATATACTTTTTATCTGCGATTCTTTGAAGCAAAAGCGTTACTCTTTTATAGTGTTTTATCTATAGATTGAAGCTCAATAGAATTTTGATATTTTCTTGCGTGATATAATATTGTAGCACTTATCGCAATCGAGCTTATAATCTTTACTGGCTCATTTAAGTACGCATCGCAATATGTGCTTGCGAGCTTGTATGTAGCATAGGAAACCCCAGAAAATACGAGTACATATCCAACTAAATATTTCCCATCTTGTTCAGATACCTTACCCTCTTCTTTAGATTTATACTCCTCTTGCTCAGATATATCGTTCTCTTTGGATATATAACGTTTATCTAATGCTAAAGACAAATGATGCATATCCTTTGTAGAAAGATAAGATATTACATTAGACATAGCATCTTTATTATAAGATACAGAATACATCTCAGCATAATGCTTCATAAAATTATGTGATGTTATATATATTTTAAAAATCTTGATCCATTCATGAGAAAAATTTTCAACTTCTGCCATATAAACAATCTGTCTTTGAAATTGAGACAATGTTTCAATATCAGCGCTATGATTATTGTAACTTTCTACCAACTTTGACAAATTCTCCCTCCGGCTAGCCAGCTCATTTCTCACAGCTTCAGAGATCCACATATATCTAGAGTATACTATGTTTGGGTTAGCTAAAATCGCAGCATCTATTAAAGCTGCAAATCTTTCATCTATAGACACACGCAGCATATTAAAACTTATAAGAGAGCTATTTGAATTAAGAGCATCTGCTATATATTTAGCTCCCATATTATTTATTGGATTGTCACTTATGGACAAAAAGTTTAAAACTACATTACTCTTTAATGCCTGCGCTAAATATCTCAGGCCATTGCACCCTATGTCATTTCTACCAAGATACAGCTCTTCTATTGAGCTATTATTATTTAAAACATTTGATAATGCACGTAATCCATAGTCTCCTATCTCATTTGAATATAAATTAATGATTTTAACTGAGCGATTACTTTTTAAAGCATCAGATAAATTGATAGCACCTCTATACTTCAACTGCTTATTATGCCATAGCTCTAATCTCTCAAGTGTATATCTGTCATTGCGAAAAAAAGCGTGTCTCCATGCATCCGTTAACTTCGGATCATTTTCAGAAAAATCCAATTTTACTAACGTATCATCATCCTCTTTTATTCTTTTTAAATATTCATCAATGGAATGCATTAGAATATAAACAATAATTAGTTATTGCATTGAATATTATCAAAATATTTTAATTTATTCAACAAAAAGGTACTAAGAACTTAAAATCATCTCTATTA
>JAJTIA010000036.1 GCA_021299995.1 Candidatus Jidaibacter sp.
CGACAATTTTAGAAACGTCTCACCAGCTTCTTCTAATTTTAATACCTTCTTTCTGCACTCCATTGAATATGACATCTCATCTCTTTATTCCTATAAATATTATAAGATATCATATAATATGACTCTTTTATACTGCTTTAGTTATATAAAGGTCTACATTCAGAAGACTTGCTCATAGAGAGTAAGAGGAGGGCGACTAAGTGGGATAAAGAGCAATGGGATGATGTGAAAAATTAAGGTTATGCTATTCATAAAGATTTAGCAAATGCTCTTGAGGCTAGATTTGAATATGACTCATATGAAGTTCAAAAAATTATTGCTCGTCATTTTAGCATGATTGAAAAATTCTATGCTGCATCAAAAGATATTTACATTGATAAGGTATATGCTTCTATACTCTACCTTATTAATGCTTTGATAGCACCGATCAGGGTTCGGACATCTTGTTGTGTTAAAGATGCGCGTGTAAATGTGGAATATAAGTTTTGTATCATTGTAGGCTTCATATCCTTGTTGCGGAAGAAATCTTTTTTATCTAATTCTGTTTCCAGTAATTGAAAAAAGTATGATACCTCTTCTTTTGATGCGAGCTGAGGATATTCCTTCAATTTTTTTGGTTTGTTTGCAAGACATGAATACTCATATGCAATAATCGCAACTGCTTGAGCTATGTTTAATGAAGGGTTGATCTCAGATGAGTTGATCGAAATTAGTGCATCACACAAGTGCAGTTCCTCATTATTAAGGCCAGAGCGCTCACGACCAAATAAAAATCCAACTGTATTGTTTAAGAATATATCTTTGTTTAGATTGCTAGGTGCAATAGATGGTTTTACTATGTGTCTTAGTTGTGCAGATGTGCCATACAGATATGTGATATCTGTAATTGCATCAAGTAAGGTATCATGCACAGATGCTTTATCTAAGATGAAGCTGCCATTTGCAGCAAGTTCATAGGAGCTTTTGTTTGGCCAGCCATCTCGTGGTGCTACAACCCGTAGTCTTGTGAGACCAAAGTTACTCATAACACGTGCAATAGCACCTATGTTCTCGCCAAGTTGAGGATGAGATAATATTATAACAGGTTCTGGCACAGGCTATGAAAACAATGTCTACAATTAGACGAATTAATTATCGTTCATTGATGTAAAGTTCAAGCTTTTTATTAGATCCCTGCTAGCTCTAAAATATAGAGAGCCTCTATCAGATGCTGTGATTTTTTCACCGCTCTTTGGGTTTCTTACAACGCCTTCTTTTCTCTTTTTTACAACTAAAGAGCCGAAGCCTCTGATCTCAATTCTATCACCGCAAACTAATGCTGTTGTGATTTCATCAAAAATTGTGTCTACAGCTTTTTCTAATAGTATATTAGGAAGCTCATTTTTATTATCTGCAACTTTATCCACTAATGCAGATTTGTTGACTGTAGTAGAGTTAATGGTCATTTTCTCACTCTAATTTGTTAATATAGACCAAATGGTACTACTAAATTACAAAAAAGTCTAGAAAAAATACATTAAGCTGTTATTAAGTAATGATTTGATGGAAATTGACAGGTTATTTGTCGCATCTAGGAATCTATCTATCCTGCTATTTTCTTTTTCAATCGAATAGTCTCTAGCTTTGACACCTTCTGGTATTTTTTTAATATTTCTAAGCCATTCTAATGCTGAATCTTCGTCTCCTAATGCATCAATTAAGCCTATTTTTATAGCCTGTCTGCCTGTGTAAGTGTTGCCATTTGCTAATTCATATACTCTTTGTTTGGGTAGAGGTCTGCGTGATGCAACCATATCTACAAACATTTCATATATATCTGCGATTCTTTCATCCATTGATGCTCGCATCTCTGGGGATAATGGCTCTGTTGGTATAGGGCCGCCTTTTAAAGGAGATGATTTGAAGGTGTGGAACCTGACACCAGCTTTCTCAGCTAGTTCTGTGAATTCGTAGCTTTGTGCTATTACACCTATTGAGCCAGTTACAGACCCTTGATGAGCCACTATATAATCTGATGCTATTGCTGTCATGTATGCTGCAGAGGCAGCCACATCTCCCATTACTGAAACCACAGGTTTTTCTGCAGATATCTTGCGGATAGAATTGAATAAAGATTCGCCACCTACAACTGTTCCACCAGGACTGTTAATATGCATTATTACTGCTTTTACACGCTTGTCTTCCGCAATATTTTTTAGTTTAGTGGTGCGATCAAAATCATCTAAAATCATACCGTCAATAAAGATTCTGGCAATATAATCTCCTTCTATTACTGGTACTCTCTGTATTTCCTTGGTAGCAAATAAAGAAAATATAAAAAATGTGAATGATACAATAGCAAGTAGCCTCCAATGCATCATACGTTTTTTTAGTTGCACTCTATCGATGATTTGATCTGGTGTAAAAGACATATTAATATTGCAAATTATTTATTGAAGTTAATGTAACATCTAATTAAGACGAGTAAAGCGATATCTCAATTATCATTCGCAGCTTTTGAGTATTTTGATGTTGCATCCTGTGTTGCACTAAGAGAGGAAAGATTTTGAGAAGTGAGATTTAATTCATCATTAATCATCTCTTTTAAAACCTTGACATTATGGTAAGTTGAGACGAATTTTGGTTTGAGCACTGAGTATTCATCATCATCGAGCGATGCAACGTTATTGCATATATATAAAATTGCATCATCAAGGCCTTGTAAGTCTCTTATAATACCTTTATCCAAATCTTGTTTGAATTCTAAAATCTGAGCATCTACGATATCCAGATTAGAAATTAATTTTTGAAGCATGACTAATCGGATTTATTTTGTCCCTAAATAATTATCTATCATACTTTTTGCTAACTTATCAACCATTTCGTTGTAATGTAGTCCATTATGTGCTTTAACCCAGTGCCACTGCACGGTTAGCTTGTTGTTTAGGTCGTTTAGTTGAATCCATAAGTCAACATTTTTTACTTTTCCCTTGTTCCAGTTTGTGTGGATCCATGTTTTAATCCACTTAGTAATACCGTTTTTGACATATTGGCTATCTGTATAAAGTTGGATTTTTACTTCAGGGTTTTTTACAGCTTCCAGTGCTTTGATAGCTGCTAGTAGCTCCATACGATTATTTGTGGTGTCTTCCTCAAATCCTGATACTTTTTTTATATGATCTCCCCAGATTAAAACAGCTGCCCAACCACCTGGTCCTGGGTTACCGAAGCAGGCTCCATCTGTATATATTTCTAGAAACTTCTTGTCGCTCATAATTTACTTGTTTATCAAATGAAAAATTTAATTTATTTTGCTCTATATTATTTTATATACAAAATGTTTATGTCAGAAAATATGCCAAAAATTTACTCGCTTAAGTCAATAAAGTTTCAAGTAGAAAAAGGCAAGAAATATTATTGGTGTTCTTGTGGCTTAAGTGCTAACCAACCATTATGTGATGGTTCTCATATTGGTACAGAATTTGCACCTTTAGAGTATTTATCAGATGCAGACAAGATAATAGGTTTTTGCGGTTGTAAACATTCAAAAACTGCTCCATTATGTGATGGTGCACATAATCTTCTAACACCTGTAGATATAAAATGACTCATAATATTCTGAAATACTGCCTCTTGCTTACGTTGCCTGCGCAAATAGCATTAGCTGCTCCAGATACTCAGCAACAAAAATCTCAAGACGGACCAGTAGTGAATTATTATAATTTGTTAGTGTCAAAGTCAGATGTGAACAACGAGGTTTTGTTTAAAGAAGTATTAGAAAAAGTGAGGCAAGATTACGTTGAAGAAGTATCTCAAAAAAAATTGATCGAGTACTCTATAGAAGGTATGCTTTCTTCTCTTGATCCTCATTCCACATTTTTAGATGAAAAAGAGTTTAAGGAAATGAGAATGGCTACAAAGGGAGAATTTGGGGGGCTTGGTTTAGAAGTAACAATGGAAAAGGGATTTGTGAAAGTTGTTTCTCCATATGAAGATTCTCCTGCGTTCAAAGCTGGTGTTAAGGTGGGTGACTTCATTACTATGATAGATGGTCAGGTTGTAAAGGGTTTAACCTTATCTCAGGCAGTTGAGAAATTGCGTGGTAAGCCAAAAACAAGTGTGAAAGTTAATATTTATAGAGAGGCTACAAACGAAAGTTTAGAGCTTACTCTTACTCGTGAAAATATAAAAATTATTCCTGTAAAAGCAAAACTGATAGGTAATGATGTTGGTGTGATCAGAATCACAAGTTTTAACGAGCATACAGCTTCATTAGTTCGTAAGGAATACTCGAGACTAGCAGATGCTGCTAAAGAAAAGCATTCAGCATTAAGAGGTCTCATAATGGATTTAAGATGGAATCCAGGTGGATTGCTTGACCAGTCTAGGGAAGTTGCAGAGCTTTTTTTAGAAGATGGTATTATCGTGAGCACAAAGGGTAGAATACCAGATTCTAACCAAGTTTATAGGGCTGGAGGGGTTGATATATCTGAAGGGCTTCCTATTGTTGTGATTATCAATGGCGGATCTGCATCTGCTTCTGAAATTGTAGCTGGTGCATTGCAAGATAATAAGCGTGCTTTGGTTGTTGGAACGAAGTCATTTGGCAAAGGGTCTGTGCAAACCGTTATGCCATTGCCTGGTGGTTCTGCAATTAAGCTAACCACATCTCGTTATTACACACCATCTGGCAAAGCGATTCAAGCGAATGGAATAGAGCCAGATGTTGTGGTGGAAGATGCCATGATTACCCCTGTAAAGAATAAGTTTCAGACATCGGAAAGCTCGCTTACAAGGCATTTGTCTAAAGAATCTGATTCTAATTCTCAACAAAACATGACTCAGCAGCAAAAGGACCAATTGATCATACCTGGTATCGACCCGAAAGATTCTGATGACTACCAGCTTATACGAGCTATAGACCTTGTAAAAGGTATGGCGTTATACTCTGAGAGATTGGTGAATTAAAAGCCTTGATTTCAATTGAATATGCATGATAAAATAATGCTGTATTAATTAATGTATAAAAGAACATGAAGCATTGCTCATAATACCCTTACTTATAAGGGTTGATAGTTTAACTTGTTTAACCCGATTATTATGAGATTTATGCCTAAACACATTAATATTACAGATCTATCCATATCTTTTGGATCAAAAACATATATAGAAAAATTTTCAACAAACATAACCCATTCCTCAAGAATCGGTGTAATTGGCCGTAATGGAGCAGGCAAGACATCGCTTCTTAATAGTATTGCCTCACATGATCAGGGAATGGATCACGTGGTTAAGATAGATCAAGCTATGAAGATTGGATATCTAGCCCAAATTACAGACAACATCAGTACTCAGAGCCACGGTGAGTTTTTGATAAGTACAATAGCTTCACTTCTAAGAGATGATGTAGATGTTTTGATTCTGGATGAGCCCACAAATCACCTCGATAAAAGAAATCGACAATATCTGTTCAATATGCTTGATGAATTTGATGGTATCTTGATTTTTATATCTCACGATCCGGAGATGCTAGATAGATGTGCAAATGAGATATGGCATCTTAAGGATGGCCATGTGCACATTTCTAAGTGTAAATATTCTGACTACATAAGACAAATAGAGGGGCAGCGTGATAATATTGCTCATCAAGTATCGCTTTTAAATAAAGAAAAAGAAGCGATACATAATGCGTTAATGAAAGAGCAAGAGAGAGCGTCTAAAAGCAGAAAAAATGGGCAAAATAATATAGATAATAAAAAATGGCCAACTGTGCGTAGTAAAACTAAATTCGGTAGAGCAAGCACGACATACATGTCTAAAAAATCAGAGCTTGCAAATAAACGTTCTTGTTTAAACAATGCTATAGCTGATATAGAGGTTATTAAGACCATTAAGCCAACATTTCATCTTAATGCCACTTGTAAGAAAGATGATATAATATTCTCTGTACAAAGAGCTGGTGTTGGTTACATGGACAAGATGATTTTGAATGATTTGTATATCACGTTAAGAGCAAATAGCCGTATAGCAGTTGTTGGATATAATGGAAGTGGCAAGAGCACGCTGCTAAAAGCAATTATTGATGATAGGTCGGTAATTAAAAGTGGTGCATGGTATGTAAAAAATGGCTTAAGTATTGGGTACTTGGATCAGAATTACTGTAACATCACACAAGATAGTTTAGAAATTAAAGTGATCGATGTGATCAGAAATGTTGTGCCAGGCTGGTCTAACAATCAAATAAGAGAGCATCTGAATAGTTTTTTATTTCAAAAAAATGATGAAGTGAATAAAAAAGTTTTTCAGCTTTCAGGTGGTGAAAGAGCTCGCCTCTCATTGGCTAAAGTCGCAGCTAAGTCACCAGATTTACTTGTACTTGATGAGATTACAAACAACTTGGATATAGAGACAAAAAGTTACCTTGCGCAGGCATTAAATCATTATAGAGGGGCTCTTATCATTGTGTCTCATGAAGATGAATTTATAGAGTGTATTGCTATAGAAGAATTGATTGTTTTAGATAAATATAACGCTTGATTTCATAAAAAAAAATTGTGACTATAAATTCATTAATTGATATGGATCAAGCTGTTATGATACGTTTTAATATTACTGTAAAGCTTTGTTTGTTGTTCTTAATATTTGGTGTTGCCCCATTAATGGTAGTGATGCCGATAACATTTGAGAAGTTGGATGAGATGCATGACACAACATTACATGATATGCAGATTACAGCAGCACAAGTTGGTGATTTGATTGATAGAAACCTATTCGAACGCTATGGGGACGTGCAAGCATTTGGTACTAACTCTGCAGCAAAAGATACTAATAATTGGTATAAAGGTGGCGCAAGCAACCCTCTTATTGCATCTATGGATGCATATATGACAAACTATGGCTTATATAAAGTGATGATGGTATTAGATTTGGATGGTAGGGTTGCCGCTATTAACTCTACTGATAACAAAGGCAATAAGCTACCTGTTTCTTCTATATATGCTAAGTCATTTAAAAATGAATATTGGTTTCAAAATGCAAAAAATAAAAACTTTCTAAAAAGCGATATATTGGATGGTACAGCGGTACAGCAACCAAAATATGAATCTATTGTTTCTGATATTTATCAGGGTGAAGATGGTTTTGTTATAACATTTTCTGCGCCGATATACGACTATAGTGGCAAGATGATAGGTGTGTGGGTGAACTTTGCAGATTTTGGTCTGGTTGAAGACATAATAAAAGATGCATATAAGGCTAAAACAGATATGGGGCTAAAGAATATAGCATTCGCAATTACTAAAGAGGATGGTACTGCATTACTTAAGTACGATCCATCTATTTCTGCTAATGAAAAACGTGATTCTACTGCGATTGGTGTCAAGTCTTTGACAGATATTGGTGTGCCAGAAGCAAAAAGCATCGTTGATTATGCAAAAGGTTATAGTGCTACACAAGGTGGGTCTCAAAATGAATATGCAGTTGCATGGCAAAAAACAGATGGTGCGTTAGGTTATAATGGGTTGGATTGGAAGATTATAATGTATCAGCCAGCAGACTATGCGTTTGCTGATGTTGTAAGTGCGAAACAAACTCTTGAAAGATCAATAATAGGTGTGCTTATAGCAATTGCATTAATAGGTGTATTAATAGGTAGAATAGGAAGTGGACCAATTTTATCTGCAACTAAAGCTGCTAAAAGATTGTCACAAGGGGATTTTAAAGTTGAGATTAAGGGTGTAAAGCAAAGAGATGAAATAGGAGATTTAGCTCGAGCTATTTCTAGTATTAAAGATACTATAGCAAATTATTCTGGGCAAATGGATGCAATAAGTAAGGCGCAAGCTGTGATAGAATTTGATTTAGATGGCAATGTAATGACGGCAAATGAAAATTTCTGCAATACAATGGGATATAAGTTAGATGAAATCATAGGTAAGCATCATAGAATCTTTTTAGGCCGGGCTTATGGTGAGAAGCATAATGAGCAGAATTTTTGGTCACGATTAAATAAAGGTGAGTATCAAGCAGGTGAATATCAGCGGTTTGGTAAGCATGATAAAGAGGTGTGGGTACAAGCCTCATATAACCCTATATTAGATCCTAATGGTAAAGTGTTTAAAATAGTGAAATACGCTACTGATATCACTCAAGCTAAGTTAAAGAATGCCGATTATATAGGGCAGATAGAAGCTATTAATAAATTTCAATCAGTTATTGAATTTGACGTAAACGGTATAATTCAGAATGCTAATGAAAATTTTTGTAAAGGAGTGGGCTATAGATTGGATGAAATTAAAGGGCAGCATCATAGAATGTTTGTTGCAAAGGAATATGGATCTAGCCAAGAATATAAAGACTTTTGGTTGAGATTGAAGAGTGGTGAGTATCAAGCAGGCGAATATAAGAGGTTTGGGAAAGACGGTAGAGAGATATGGATACAAGCATCATATAACCCTATACTAGATCCAAACGGTGAGGTGTTTAAAATAGTAAAGTATGCTACTGATGTAACAGAGGTTGTCAAGACTCGTTTAGAGAATGAAAATGGTATGCAAGAAGCGGTTGCTGTATTACGAGAGGTGTCTTCTGGTAATTTAACGAAACGTATGAATAAGATATATTACGGAGCATTTGCACAAATTAAAGATGCGTTAAATGCAACTATTGATAAATTGAATACCACTGTACTAAAGATGAAAGGTGCTGCAGATTCTGTTAATAGTGCTTCATCTGAAATTTCAGAAGGCAGCTATGATCTATCAAAACGTACAGACCA
>JAJTIA010000009.1 GCA_021299995.1 Candidatus Jidaibacter sp.
TGCATTATCCTGCACAACATTTACAATATCATTCATAAGATCTTCTGCATCAGCAGCAGTATAAATAACTTCAACGCCAATGCTCTTCAAATACTCAGCAGATTTTTCACCAACAGTTATAAGTTTAATGCCAGATAAATCTTTATATACATCAGGAACACGCTTTGCTGCATTAAAGCTTGTGATCAGCATATAATCAGATTGATTCTTTTCTACAATCTCAAGATCACAATACACAATTGATATCAATGGATTTAGGACAACCCCATACCCTTTAGCAAGCAACATATTGGCTGTGTGTAATGCAGATTCTTGGTCTCTTGTAATCAATACAGACTTATACATATCAATTTAAGACTTGCAACGCAAAGCCTTCATATCCTCATTCATTTGCTTTTTTATTGTAGCTTGGGCATTAGGAAACTCTTTCTGCAACTTGATATAAGTTGTACACGCTTCTTTACGCTTCTCTAGTTTCGCCAAAGATTTACCAAGCTTTAAAAGATTATCACTTGCTCTTGAGCCCCTAATGTTACTTTGATATCCTTTTAGATACTCAACCGCTGACTTAGCATATTCACCACGCAAAAAGTAAGTTTCACCAAGCCAGTAATATGCACTTCCTGTAAGCTCTGAAGTCGGATAGGCAGCCACAAATGCAGCAAATGCATCTTGGGCCTGCTTATACTTCTTTTCCTTTAAGAGCGAATACGCATCTTGATATGTTGCTTCCATACCCTTATCATTTTTTTTGCGTGTCACAAAATCTTGTTTATCTTTTGATGAAGCAGAATCATCTTTTTTAGCTTCAGTATGTTGCTTAGATATAGAATCATTACTAGCAAGAATCGCTTCATTATCCAAATGCTCATCTATCTTATCTAAGATTGAGGAATCCTGTGATTTACCATCTTGTTTGCCCTTCTCAAGTGATGAGAATCTAAACTCAACATCAGCTGTAAACTTTACTAATTTTTCATTTATGCGCGCGTTATCAAATTGTAGCTGCTCTACATCACCACGTATAAGCTTGAGCTGGTCCTTGATCTCTTCAAGTTGAGCATACATACTAGCCGACATTCTATTAGATTGTGCATCTTGCACATTTGTACTATAGATTTGCTTTTGCAAATCATCCACTTTATTAGACAATGCCTTTAATTGATCATAATCCTCGGCGTGTACAGATGAACCATAAGATATTAATAAAGCAGCGAGTGATACAAGAGTTAGCTTTTTCATGCGATGATGATATTAAGAATTTTATTTAATACATATATATGCTTTTTAATTTGTTTACCATCTAATTGATTTTTAACAGATTGTAATTCCAAACCTTGTGTCAGCACATACTGTTCATCAGAGTTTGCGACTACCTCAATTGTACCTCTCAATTTACCATTAGTTTGTACAGCAATCACTACTGTATCATCCACCAAATATTTTGGGTCAGCTTTGGGCCAAGTATTTGTTGCAAGCAACGATTTATTTCCTATCAGACTCCACATCTCTTCTGTCGCGTGAGGCGCAATTGGATTTAAGAGCTGCAATAATGTTTCAAAGCTGGTCTTAGTATAGGAGGTGACAGAAGCTGTCTCTAAAATTGCATTGGCAAATTCGCGGATGCGGGCAATCGCTTTATTAAAATGGAAAAACTCCAAATCATCAGTAATAAATTTCACAGATTTATTTGTGATTTTGCGCAGCTTATTATCTTGCTCATCATTAGACTTAACAACTGAAGTAGCGAGCTTTTCAGCGAACTTAATAAGACGAGCGATAAATTTATAGCAACCTTCTGCACCGTTTACAGTCCACTCTAAATCCTTATCTGGAGGAGAATCAGAAAGCAAGAAGATCCGAGCAGTATCTGCACCAAATTTCTTGATGATTTCGTCTGGATTGACAACATTTTTCTTTGATTTACTCATTTTTTCTAGGCGCCCAACTTCAACCTCTTCGCCATTAGATTTTAGGAACGCTCTACCATCTCTCATGTCTACATCATCTGGAAAAACCCATTTACCACTTTTATCCTTAAAGGTAGCATGAGTCACCATACCTTGAGTCATCAATCTTTTAAACGGCTCTTCTACATTTAAATAACCGCATTGCTTTAATGCACGAGTAAAAAACCTAGAGTAAAGCAAGTGTAAAACCGCATGCTCTATCCCACCTATATACTGGTCTACAGGCAGCCAATAATCAACAGCTGCTCTATTTATTGGGGTATTTGATTTTGGATCACAAAATCTAGCGAAATACCATGAGGAATCAACGAAAGTATCGCATGTATCAGTTTCTCTTAGTGCATCACCGGCACATTTGGGGCATTTTGTATGCTTCCATGTTGGATGGTGATCGAGCGGATTACCATTAATACCCAGCTCAATATCTTCTGGCAACGTGACAGGCAGTTGCTCCTTTGGAACAGGCACAACACCACACGCCTCACATTTTATCATAGGGATAGGGCATCCCCAATACCTTTGCCTAGAAATACCCCAGTCTCTTAATCTATACTGAGTGTGACCATAACCCACTTTCAATTCTTCTAGCTTTGAAATTACAGCATGTATCGCATCATCTGTTTTCATCCCATCCAAAAACTCTGAATTTGTCATCAGACCTGCCCCTGTAAACGGCGCTTCATTGATGTTAAGATCTGGATTTGCTGCATCCAACACAACTTGCTTGATAGGTAAATGATACTTAAGCGCAAATTCATGGTCTCGCGCATCATGGGCAGGGCAACCAAATACAGCCCCTGTACCGTACTCCATGATCACAAAATTGGCAGCATATATAGGAATTTTCAGATCTTTATTAAGTGGATGGCATGCATATAGCCCTGTAAAAAATCCTTTCTTCTCTGCAGTATCAATATTCTCTTCAGATACTCCTAGAGTGTCTGCATCCTTTACAAATTCTGATATACCCTGGTCTTGACAGTGCTTGAGGATAGGATGATGTGGAGCAACTGCAAGAAATGTACACCCAAAAAGTGTGTGTGGGCATGTTGAGTATACCTCAATTTTTTCAGAGATATTATCTACATCAAAGAAAATACGAGCACCGAAAGATTTTCCAATCCAGTTCTCCTGCATTATCCGCACTTTTTCAGGCCAGTCATTTAGTTGTTTTAAACCATCTATCAAGTCTTCAGCAAATTGTGTAATCTTCAAAAACCACTGAGTCAGTTTTTTCCTCTCAATAAGCGCGCCAGACCTCCAACCTCTACCATCAACAACTTGCTCATTTGCAAGCACCGTGTGGTCTATAGGATCCCAATTCACCACAGATTCTTTTTGATACGCGAGCCCTTGGTTGTAAAAGTCTATGAATATCTCTTGTTGATGCCTGTAATAGTCTGGAAGGCATGTAGTTACTTCGTAGTCCCAGTCGTAGCTTATTCCTATTGGTGCAAATTGTTTACGCATGAACGCGATATTCTCTAGAGTCCAAGTTTGCGGATGTATCTTATGTTCGATCGCTGCATTTTCCGCTGGCAGGCCAAATGAATCCCAACCCATTGGATGCAAGATATTAAACCCCTGCCCCGTCTTAAAACGAGATATTACATCACCAATTGTGTAGTTCCTTAAATGCCCCATGTGCAATTTGCCAGATGGATAAGGGAACATCTCTAGCACGAAATACTTAGGTTTTGCGCTATCCATTTTTGTTTTGAAAATCCCTTCGGATTCCCATATTTTTTGCCACTTCGAATCAACCTTTTTAGAATAAGAATAAGGCATTTTAGTATACATCCAACAATTTCACTGCCCAATACTATACTAAAAAGCCTTTACTATTTCTAGGTGTAAAATCTAATTCCCTAGTATAATTAATAAATTATACATCCACATGGTCTAAGTAATGCTCTTCCACTAAGTTATATTTGATCCATTCACCAAATTTATCTGTATCAAATTTAGCTTCAAGATGGGTTTCAGTTCCATCAATCATCTTATGGTCAATAATTACAACGTGATTGGATACTGAACCCCTGCTACCTATATTTTGCAAATCATCCAAAACTGCAAAGTCATCTTTGTGGGCTTGTAAATCTTCATATTTTATCACGCCATACGAATCAAGATCAAAATAATCTACTAACTTCAGATTGCCCGTATTCACCAGCTGCTGCCCAATCCATTGAGGTGCAGACGCAAGTTTCACGCTAATTGTATTCTCCAAGCTATCTGAAATCATCTTATTTTGCCAACCAGAAAACCAAGAGTTTTCAGCAGATTTTGCCTGCTCTGATAGCTGAGCTAACTCTTCTTTAGAAAATAGTTGGAAAAGCCCATCAAAATTATTGTTATTAATAGATTGTACAAGATCTATTTGTTTATATATATAATCATTATATGCATTTATGGCCTCTCCCTTAATACCAAGAAGTTCAGCCTTTAAATTAGAAGTATTTTTTGTTGCCATAACAACCTCCTCTATAATGTTTTATTACCTCACCCTCAAGTATCCAAGGCTTTAAATTGCACACACAAAAGTTGAGATAAGTAAGGCATTTCAGTATCAATCCAACAATTTAATCGACGAATACAATACTAAATTGCCATCACTATTTTAGCATTATGCTTCCATGTGCTCTATGTAATGCTCTTCTACCAAATTGTATTGTATCCATTCGCCAAATTTTTCTGGATCAAATTTAGCTTCAAGATGGGTGTCACTTCC
This sequence comes from Candidatus Jidaibacter sp., assembly GCA_021299995.1. Taxonomy (GTDB): domain Bacteria; phylum Pseudomonadota; class Alphaproteobacteria; order Rickettsiales; family Midichloriaceae; genus JAJTIA01. The sequence goes on from JAJTIA010000009.1 coordinate 4,702, forward strand.
ATCAATCATGGTATGATCTATAACCATAGTGTGATTTTTTACACTACCGCTCCCCTTGATATTTTCAAGGTCATTAAATACGCTAAACGCGTCTTTATGAGCTTGCAAATCTTCATATTTTATCATACCAAACGAATCAAGATCAAAATAATCTTGTAACTTTACACTCACTTCATTAATCACATTTTGGGCAATAAATTTTGGAGCTATTGTCAGCTTATTAGTGATCGATGACTCTAAGTTATCTTCAAACATTTTGGTTTGCACAGTAGAAAAGAACCAAGAGTTATGTGCAGATTGAGCCTGTTTAGACAGCTCAACTAACTCGTCTTTAGAAAACAAGTGAAAAAGGGTGTCAAAATTCCCTTGATTAACAGACGTTACAAGATCTATCTCTTTGGCTATAACGCTATTGTATACATTTATCGCTTCTGCTTTAACAGCGAGTAAATCAGACTTCAAATTATAAATATCTTTTTTGGCCATAACAACCTCCTCTATAATGGTCTAGATTAGTATCGTGTCACAAAAGAAAATTAATTACAACATTTTTTTCATTCTTTATATAAATCATCAGTAAATCAACTGATAAACAAAAAATCTGCAATTCACCAATGTAAGATTTTCAATTGCAAACACAAAAGTTGCGATTAGTATGTATCAAAAATTTTGAGGCTCACTATGATTGCATCTAAGCTAAATAAAATAAAACCCTCTCCTACTCTCGCTGTCACAAATAAAGCTAGCGAACTTAAAGCACAGGGCTTAGACATTATTGGTCTTGGCGCTGGCGAACCAGATTTCGATACTCCTGAAAACATTAAGAATGCTGCTATTGAAGCATTAAAACGCGGTGAGACAAAATACACATCCGTGGATGGTACAGCAGCATTAAAAAAAGCTATACAGGCGAAGTTCCTGCGTGAGAATAATCTACATTATGAGTTAAATCAGATCACAGTTGGATGCGGTGGAAAGCACGTATTGTTCAACGCACTTTACGCCACAATAAACGAAGGTGATGAAGTCATCATACCAGCACCTTATTGGGTATCATACATAGACATAGTTGCAATATCAGATGGTAAGCCAGTAGTTGTGAATTGCTCAGAAGAAAATAATTTTAAATTGACACCTACTCAGCTTGATAAGGCCATTACGCCTCAAACAAAATGGTTAATTCTTAACTCTCCAAGCAATCCAACAGGTGCTGCATACACATTTGATGAACTAAAAGCATTATCTGATGTGCTATTGAAACATCCACATGTTATGATACTTTCAGATGATATTTATGAACACGTGATATACGAAGGTTTCAAATTCTATACTATAGCTCAAGTTGAGCCAAAATTATTCGATAGAACATTCACTCTCAATGGCGTTTCTAAGGCATACTCTATGACTGGCTGGAGAATTGGATATGGAGGTGGCTCTGCTGCAATAATTAAAGCTATATCTGTTATACAGTCTCAAACCACATCAAACCCTTGTTCTATAAGCCAGGCTGCTGCTGTTGAAGCATTAAATGGCACACAAGATTTCATCCCGAAGAACAACGCAACATTCATGCGCAGACGCGATATGGTTGTACAAATGCTAAATCAAGCAGAAGGGCTACAATGCCAAAAGCCTGAGGGTGCATTCTATGTATTCCCTAGCTGCAAAGGTGTGTTAGGCAAAACAACGCGAGAAGGCAAAAAAATAGAAAATTGCACAGACTTTTCTAATTATCTTTTAGAAAAACATTTGGTTGCAGTTGTACCAGGACTTGCTTTTGGGATGGAAAATTATTTTAGGATATCGTATGCTACTTCAGATGCAAACTTACAAAACGCTTGCAGCAGAATTATAAAAGCTTGTAACGAGTTAAAATGAATACAACACCAGTGTTCCGCGGAGCAATTTCAGCTTTAGTCACGCCATTTAAAAATGGAGAAGTTGATTACAAATCCTTATCCAATCTCATTGAACGCCAGATCTCTTATGGTATAGATGGGATTGTTCTCTGTGGCTCAACAGGAGAATGCACTACTTTAGAAGATGATGAACGAACATCTATAATAAAGCATACGGTATCTGTGGTAAGCAGGCGTATTCCGATTATGGTGGGGACTGGCGCATCTTCTACCAAAAGAACTATTGACTACACAAAGCAAGCAAATGAACTAGGCGCTGATGCAGCATTAATTGTCACGCCTTACTACAATAAGCCAACACAAGCCGGTATCTTTATGCACTTTAAAGCTGTAAATGATAGCGCACATATCCCGATTTACGTATACACAAACCCAGGCAGAGCTGTTGTATCAGTAACACTTGATACATTCGGGTTATTGATGGATTTAAAAAATATAGTAGGCGTTAAGGAATCTACAGCTAATGCAAAGTTTGCGCTCAGCATATCTGAACTTTCTAGTCAAAAACAGATAAATTTCTCAATCTTATGCGGCGATGACTCAACCGCATTAGAGTATAACAAAAATGGGTCTTTAGGCTGCATATCAGTCGCATCAAACTTAATACCGGAGGTCGTTTCTAACATACAAAAGCTTAGCCTAAACGGGTCACATGATGCTGCGCACGCACTATACACACAATATGAGCCCATTTTTTCATCCTTGTTTGTCGAAAGCAATCCAATACCACTAAAATACGCACTAAGCTTGAGAGGACAATGCACAGCAGAGATGCGCCTACCTCTTGTTGAGCCTTCAGATGAATCTAAAGCGAAGATAAAAAACTCGATGATACAGTGTGGATTGCTATGACTCATAAACATCCAAGATTCTGCAGTACAGTATATGGTCATTCCAAGCCTACCAAAGCATTTTTGGACGCTCTACAGAGCAATAAAATGCATCACGCTTGGATAATTGCTGGAAGCAAAGGTATAGGAAAATCCTCACTATGCTACAAGCTTGCAAAGTTGCTATTAAGTAGCCCAGAATCTCAACAAAATGCAACTACCGAGTGCACCGCAGATACTTTTGCTTCAAAACATGTCGAAAATTGCTCCCATCCAGATCTAATGGTCGCACAGAACTTTAAAGACGATGTGCCATATAACGAATCCGAGATCAAGATTGATGATATCCGAAACTTAACATCATCCCTCAATATGACAGCTGCGCTTGGAAAAAATAAGGTAGTGATCATAGATAGTGCAGATTCGCTAAACAACAACGCAGCAAATGCATTGCTTAAAGCTTTGGAAGAACCAACAAAAAACACCTACTTCTTCTTGATAGCAAATAATGCAGGCAGACTATTACCTACAATAAAATCACGTTGCAGAACACTAAAGCTCACAAATCTCTCATCAGATGATTTTGAGTTAGCTGCAAGATCAATAGGTATAAACAACGCAGATATTAATTTTTTATACGACTTTACAAACGGATCGCTTTATTTTTCGGAGCTTCTATACAACTCTGCTGATTTTAAAAATGTGAAAGACATCTTCTCACAACAATCTGTAGAGCAGATTATATCTCAACTACCATCACTCAGCCAGTTTAGTTTTGAACAACATCACATGCAGTTTGTGATTGAAAAGTTCTTCAATATTATAATAAAAGCGAATGTAGGAAATCCCTATAAAATAGCATCGCTCTTCGAATGGAAAGAGGATTTTTCTAAGATGATGCGTGAGACAGAAATCTTTAATTTGGACTGGAAAAATGTATATCTTACAGCGATTGAAAAACTACCATCCTAAGGCCCTTCCTTTTTTGCACCTGCTTATTATTACAATATCCGTAATAATCTGCGATCAGCTCTCAAAGCATGCTGTATACCAATACTTTATGTCACACGATTCTGCATACAACGTAACATCTTTTTTTGCAATCATACTCATCTTTAATAAAGGTGTCAGCTTTGGATTCATGCAAAATTTCGAGCACAGCAATCTTCTATTTAGCTTCATCACAAGCGTTATCTCAGCTTTTATTTTAAGGCACTTTTATAAACACACATCTCATTTATTCGCCATCATTTTTGGGCTGATATTAGGCGGCGCATTAGGCAACTTAATAGATCGTTTCGTATTTGGTGGCGTCCTAGATTTTATACTAATACACTACGCAGGATGGCACTATCCAGCTTTTAATGTAGCAGACTCCGCTGTTGTAATTGGCGTATTTATCTATATAATTTTTACAATGAGAAATACTTCGGATTGAAGCCATATCCTCGCATAAAAAATTGTTCAAGATCTCATCCGACTTTCAGCTTGCAGGAGACCAACCTAAAGCCGTAGAATCTTTAGTGGCAGGACTTGAGGCATCGAAAAAAGATCAAGTATTACTAGGAATAACAGGATCTGGCAAAACTTTTACAATGGCGAATGTTATAGAGCGAACACAGCGTCCTGCTCTAATCATGGCACACAATAAGACGCTTGCTGCCCAGCTATATAGCGAGATGAAATCATTCTTCCCTGATAATGCAGTTGAATATTTTGTATCTTATTACGATTATTATCAGCCTGAGGCATACATTCCAAAAAGTGATTTATATATAGAAAAAGACTCACAAATTAACGAGCAAATTGATTTGATGAGACACTCCGCAACACGCGCGCTTTTGGAAAGGCCAGATGTTATTGTAATCGCATCAGTATCTTGCATATACGGGCTTGGGTCACCAGAGTGGTATATCAAGATGATACAAAATTTAAGTATTGGACAAAAAATCAGCCGAAATGACCTGATGGAAAAGCTAGTAGAGCTTCAGTACTCTAGAAACGATATAGACTTCAAACGTGGTACATTTAGAGCAAGAGGCGATGTTTTAGACATATTCCCATCTCACTACAACGACTTTGCCTGGCGCGTAAGCTTTTGGGGCAGTGAAATAGACAGTATGCACGAATTTGATGCACTAACAGGTGAGCGCACTAAAAAACTAGATCAGATCACAGTATTTGCAAACAGCCATTATATAACCCCTCGCCCTACACTCGAACAGGCTATCAAATTTATAAAAAGTGAGCTAAAAGAGCGTATAAAATATTTCGATGAAACAAACAAGCTTCTGGAAGCCCAAAGAATCGAACAGCGCACCACGTTTGACCTTGAAATGATTTTAGAAGCTGGTAGCTGCAAAGGGATAGAAAATTATTCTCGCTATTTATCTGGTAGAAATGCGGGCGAACCACCCCCTACTCTATTCGAATACCTACCTGAAGACTCTATCTTATTTGTGGACGAAAGCCATGTTACAGTATCACAAATTGGTGGCATGTATAATGGAGACTTTGCACGTAAAAGCAACCTTGTTGAATACGGGTTCCGTCTTCCATCTGCACTAGATAATAGACCGCTCAAGTTTGCAGAATGGGAAGCAATGCGACCCCAAACTATCTTTGTATCAGCAACCCCAAACGATCGCGAACTTGCATATACAAACGGAGAATATGTTGAGCAAATCATCAGACCTACAGGGCTATTGGACCCGATATGCGTTGTAAAGCCAGCGACTGGGCAAGTTGATGATTTACTTAAAGAATGCAAGGACGTTGCACAATCTGGCTTCAGGGTTTTGGTTACAACTCTTACAAAAAGAATGTCAGAAGATCTTACAGCATACCTTACAGAGGTAGGGCTGAAGGCAGTATACCTACATTCTGACATTAAAACCATAGAGCGCGTAGAAATTATAAACGCACTTCGCCAAGGCACCTATGATGTATTGGTTGGAGTTAATCTACTTCGTGAGGGTTTAGACATTCCAGAGTGTGCGATGGTTGCAATATTGGATGCAGATAAGGAAGGGTTTTTGCGCTCTAGGACATCACTGATACAGACCATTGGTAGAGCTGCTAGAAACTCGGATAGCAGGGTAATTCTGTATGCGGATAAAATGACAGATTCTCTGAAAGCAGCCATAGATGAGACAGAGAGAAGAAGAGAGATTCAAATAGAATATAATAGAGTGAACAATATCACCCCTAGCACTATACGGAAAAACATCAGTACTGCTATACAAAGTGCTGCCGAACAAGATTATGCTGAAGAGTTCGTATCAAATAGCGAGATTGAACTAATCAAAGGAGATGAGCTGAAATCTTATATCGCAGCATTGAAAAAACAGATGATGGAACATGCTAGCAACCACGAATTCGAGCGCGCTGCAAAGATACGTGATGAGATTCGTGCATTAGAAAAAGACGAAATTTATTTCGCTTAGTATACCAAGCCGTTATAGAATTACATATCTATTTCAAAGAATTGGGTAGCCTTCTGTGGTACTGGATGCCCAATGGGAGTAAGGTGTTGCAATGATTTGCTAAAGAATTTTATACGCTTTAATATGCAAGTTTTTTATCTGAAATTATGTGATATTTTATATTGATTTAGCTATATTATCTTATAGCTTTATCAATGAAAACACCATGTTTCATTGAATTAGATAATGCTTTTTGCTATAATTTGAGATCAAATGAATAAAGCACACTTGCAAGATGATGCATTCATATATAAAGCGCTTACAAAACAATGACCCAACTCTTACCTCTCTCCATCTACATTGCAACAAAATAGGCACTGTTGGCGCTCAAGCTATTGCTGAGGCTTTAAAAATAAATAAATCTCTTACCTATCTCTATCTAAATTGTAACAAAATATGCCCTGATGCGCCTAAAGCTTTGGATAAACCAATTCAAGAGAATGAATATATATGATATTCAGAGTATGATAATCAATCTCAAGAAATCGAAGAGCTTTTGGTTGAAAGGCAAAACAAGATTTATCAGTTAATCTCAGACTATCAAGCTGGTAAGGCTGATCTTAGAGAGCTAAAAAAATTCTCAAAACAAATAGATTATGTTGCGCACAAAGAAAACACTATGTTGCCTGCTCAGATAAAAATATTTAGGGCTTATATAAGTGGCAAAATATCTGAGCAATTAGGTTCTAAATGGGAAGCCCATATCTTGACTCCAGTGATAAAAGATATCTCTCATATTATAACTCAATACTTAGACTCAAGATCATTATCGAGCCTTGCCATAGCTACATCTCTTGGAAGCGCAAAATATTTAGAGCGAATGGAAAAAGAGCAAGAA
>JAJTIA010000070.1 GCA_021299995.1 Candidatus Jidaibacter sp.
AGAGTCATTGATGCCTGATTCTAAGGCGATCGATCCAAAAATTTTACATAGATTATCTATTGATTCTATGTATAGAGTATTTACAAATAAAATAGATGAGGATTTAAAGCTACTTTCGGCAGAATCTGTTTCCATACCAGAGGATATTAATTACAATGATATAAAGAGCTTATCTTCTGAGGTCAAGCAAAAACTCATAAACGTCAAACCTACCACTATAATGGAGGCAAAGACTATACAAGGTATGACACCTGCCGCAATTATAGCTATACAAATATATATAAAGAATCACTATGCTAACTAATATGCTGAGTGAATTAGAGACTTCTAAAATTGTTTCACATGAAACAATAGATAAAGTGTATGTGTATTTGGCAATGATAAAAAAATGGAATAATTCGTTAAATCTTATATCTAAGCAATCTAGTATGGATTTAGATTCACACGTTGTAGACGCAATATTTGGTGCGCTTAATGCTAAGTGTAAGCCAGAAAGCGTTGTTTTCGATTTGGGTAGTGGCAATGGATTACCTGGTATTATATTTGGGATTTTAGGATTTAAAAATGTCTATCTAATCGATCAAGATGTAAGGAAGAGCGTGTTTCTTATGGAAGTCAACAGATTGTTGGGCTTAAATTTAAATATTTTAAATATCAATTTTCACTATCTTAATGTATCAAATATACCAGCGCCTAATTTTATTATTTCTAAAGCGGTAGGAAGTTCTAAATACTTATGTGATCTAATAAGTAATCAGTACGGTAAAATGCCAGATTTTTTATTTTTTAAAAACAAAAGTCAGCTTAAAGAGATAGAAGATCTTAAGATAAAGTATAGTTTTGATATTGATATCTTAGAGAATGAGAGCATTAAAGAAAGACGGTATTTTTTAATTAGGCAGATATATAAGAAATAGGGGTTTGCTTTGCAAAAAAATCTGAATACAAGAGTGTTCTCTATAGCTAACCAGAAAGGAGGCGTGGGTAAAACCACTACAGCTGTGAATTTAGCTACTGCATTTGCTGCGATTGGACTTAAAGTTTTGTTGTTAGATCTAGACCCTCAAGGCAATGCATCAACAGGTGTTGGTGTTAGTAATAAAAAACGAATTTTTTCAGGATACGATGTATTGATAAACGATGTTGAGATCAGTAGTGCTATTCAAAAAACGATAATACCAAAATTAGACTTACTACCTTCAAAGATAGATTTGGCAGGTGCCGAAATTGAGCTACAAAAATGTAATATTAAAGAAAGTGTGTTGAAGCATAAATTATTGAATATAAAAGATAACTATGATTTTATTTTAATCGATTGTGCGCCCTCTCTTGGATTGCTTACTATTAACGCTCTGACAGCATCTGATGCTATATTGATACCACTACAGTGCGAATTTTTTGCATTAGAGGGTCTAGTGCATCTCACAAATACTTGTTCTCTAATAAAAAAAGCCTTTAATCCTACTCTTCACATCGAAGGTATTATATTAACTATGGCTGACAGGCGTAACAAGCTTTGTTCGCAGGTTGAGCTTGATGTTAGGGATACATTTAAAGACTTGGTGTATGAGAATACAATTCCTAGAAATGTAAAGCTATCAGAGGCGCCTTCTCATGGTAAGCCGGCTTTGATTTATGATAGTAAATGTTTAGGATCTATGTCGTATATATTGCTTGCGAAAGAGATCTTAACTAAGATGAAGATATTAAACGATAATGAGAATTCTTATGAGAAACGACAAGAAAGCATTAGGTAGAGGGTTATCTGCGCTGATAGAAGATAATTTTATTAATTTTAACAATGACTCTTCTAATCATGAAAATGTGGATAATAGTGTTGTCAAAGTAGGGGTTGGTGAAATCTCTCCAAATCCATACCAACCACGCAAATTTTTCAATGAGAAAGATTTGATAGAGTTGTCAGATTCCATAAAGTACCATGGGATTTTGCAGCCTATTTTGTTAAGAAAAGCACCGGATGGTATCGGGTATGAAATTGTTGCTGGGGAGCGTAGGTGGCGTGCATCTTCCAGAGCATACCTAGATAAAGTGCCTGCAATAATTTTAGACTTAAGCAATCAACAAATGATGGAATATGCTATTTTAGAGAATATCCAACGTAAAGACCTCAATGCAATAGAAGAGGCTGAGGGCTTTGAAAGGTTGAGTGAAGAATTTGGTTATACTCAAGAAATGCTTGCATCAAAACTAGGTAAAAGCAGAAGCTATATAGCAAATTCTTTGAGGCTCTTACAGCTGCCGTATGATATCAAGGAAAGAGTTATACTAGGAGATATATCTGTAGGCCACGCACGTGCATTGGTAGGTAAGGAAAATGCATCAGAGCTTGCACAGAGGATAGTAGATGATAAGTTGAATGTGAGGCAAGTAGAAAAGCTCATAAAAAATCCAAATGCAGATGTGTCCATACAGTCTTCTAAAGCAGTAAATATTTCTCTGGAAAACCAGATAAAAGACCCAGATCTTATGGAAATAGAAAAAGCTCTAAGCGATTCTTTGGGCATGAAAGTAACCATAAACGATACAAATCAAGGTGGCTTTGTATCTATTGAGTTTATATCATTACAACAGTTAGATTTAATAATTCAAAGACTATCTAACGCGGGTGGTCTTAACTTTTAAACGATATGATTAATTTTTTGATTCGTAACGCAAAAAAAAGATGATGATCTATCTCTCAAGCAGGGTTTTTGATATAGAATATAATAGATAAAATCAGAGTCTCATGGGAGCAGTGATGCAATTGAACAGATACAACATAGCAAGAGAAAAGCCATTGTAATGATCTGAAAAATACTTTTCAACCATTATACATCTAAATCGTTATAAAATTCTACATCATGTAACGCAAAAAGCTTGAAGACTAAAGCGTGTAACATTCTCAGCAAATCATTGCAGTGTCTGCTTCCGCCGCTGCTCATTCCCTCCCAAACTGCGCAGCAATTCTTGATGCATATAAATGACCCTTAATACTTCTTTACCCATAACCGCAATTTCACACACTCGCTTTTAGGAATAGGCTGTTCTTCTGGGAATCGAGATACTTTAATTCACATCACAAACGAGTGTGTTGAGCATTTAAGAAATTCACATATCACCGTTATGGTATTCTCAATCATTAGCGTAAAAAAGCTGCATTGAGATTTGCTGAAAGAGCCCTATCTGTCTTTGTTTCTCGAGTGAATTAAAATCTACAATTTTTGCAGAACCTCTTTCTTTTACCTGTAAGAGGAGCATTACATATTAACCATTCACTCGTGCATTTAACTAAAGTATTCATCTGTATTTCCTCACCTACAGCAATTATACTGGCACTATTTACTTGAGACTTTTGATTAAGTATACGTCAATAAACAGTTAATATTCTCTCTGCTTTTTAAGACTTGCCGTAGTTTTTATTACTGATTTTGATCTATATCGCCACCTATAGTTGTAACCTTATTGCGCAGTAATTTTTTTATACTCTCATCTTCTATGTTTTGTCTTGATGCTCGTGCTTGATCAAGAAGGTATTGGTTTACTTGATCAAGATTGATAGTTGTTGCAAGAGACTGGATCTTTCCATTGCTAGAGAAATCGATTGAAAGAGGCGTAACTTGACCTGATGGAATGAACGAAATCTTAGCAAGTGCACCAATTAAATTGTTCTTAAAGTCAATTTTTGCAGAGTATGCACCAGATACTCGTGCGTTTGAGAAGTACACATCTTTAAATAATCCCATTCCGCGATCTATAATCACTGATCCTTTTATATCATCAAATACTGTCGTGCCATTGGTTAAGTAATGATTAAGTGCAGTAATTTTGTTTGCTATAGGCTGCCTGTTTTCTGTTACTTTTACGATCTCACCTATATCTAAATTCTGCAAGTTCACAGATTTTCCAATGAATGAATGTGTGCCACTTAGGTTTGCTAGAAGATCTTCAACAGTTGCGCCTTTTGAAGAAAGTGATCCGCTCGCTCCAAAATACCCCTCTAGTCTTGGGAAATTGATGAGATACTGGAGCATTTCCTGTGCATTGAAGCTATTAAATGTATATGTCGCAACACCATTTGTGATTAAGGAGTTGATGACAAAATTGCCCACAGCCTTGAGTTTTCCAGAGAATATATCCGCGCTCAATGCTGATATATTTACAATGCCTTCGTTTACAACAGCACGTGCAGAGAGATTTTGATATGTTAATGCAGGTGATACATAATCGTTTACGCTCAGATTGAGTTCTCCACTAATGGAATTTAGATTGTAATAATTTACACCTTTTGCATTTATATCACCTAGTGATACAAGCTCACTGTAAGCCTTGTTTTTTCTATCTTCAAGATATGTATTGCTTGGCCAGATCTTTTGAATGAATTCATCATGCAAATAATCAAAGTGAAGATTAGCGTTGATTTTAGGCATTATATCTAAAGTTGAAAGCTCACCATCACCTTTAAAAGTAACATCTTCAGAATTAAATTCTAAGTGATCTATAGTAAAAGAATTAGGAGCAATCCGTCCTGCAATATTTGATTGGTTATAATCTGAGTTTTTGAACTTCAATCTATCGAATAAAAAATCAAAGCTTAAGTTGTAACTAAATTGCCTAAGCCATTTAAAATCATCTGTAATATTAGAAAACTTGACCCCAGATTTATCGTAATCATAAGCATATAATCCACCGATAAATTCATCGAAAGATTTCGCTAGACCAAACTTATCGAAATCTCCCATATTGAAGCGCATGTTAGACTTGATATAAAGCCTAGGCTCACCATAGTGACGCACAGCAAAAGATCCTATCGATTTTAGCTCACCCAGTTGAATGAATATATTATCGAATCTAATACTTCTTGGGATAACTGAGAGTGACGTTTTTACAGATAACTTATCATTTTGGAAGTGCTTTATACTCTCTTCATCAACAGATATCCACCTTGCAAATTCTGGGAAGTTGGCTGCATCAATAGACAGATGTCCATCGAATTTTGGCCTTATATCGTTGTGTGTTAGTGCTCCATCTATTAATAAAGAAGCGCCCCCAGGTAGTTCAAGTTTAGATTGATTCAATATAAATCTGCCTTCAAAAATATCGCTGTATAAGTCGATGTTTTTTATTGGTTTGCCATGTACAAGCATCTCGTTGATCTTAATTTCTGCGCTACCAAAAAGCTTGTCTGATACATCAAATGAAAAGTTTGTGAGTATATCTTTTAGTAAATCTGTTAATGTTAGTTCTTCAGTTTTGCTTGCTTGTAAAAGCATTTGATCCAAATTGAAATTGTCGATATTTAATACAAAACGCAGCTCTCCTCCATGTTCGTATTTTAATGACGCGCTTCCCTTCTGTATACTTTGGCTTGCAATTGTAATATCGCTCAAATCGAAGTTCTTGTCTTCTACATTGATCTTAGATTTCAAAACTAGCTTATCTAGTGATAAAATTCTCAGAGAATCAAATTGCTCTAAAGCTTTGGTATCCTTGTCATTGAGCTCAACTAGTAAACTGCCTGAGATTGATTTTTTATTAGACCAATCAGTTGCGCCTGAGAACTCTACTGTTCCAAAATCTGTCGAGATTTTAAAATGAGAATCTTTAGCCCCATTTTTCAGGTCTGCATCGATAGTATATTCTCCATTGTATGCATTGAATGTCGCTTTGATAGATAAGCTTTTGTTTGGGTCAATGGAAACAACGCCGGTTACATCTGCAAGCCTATCAAATGTGTCGGATGGTGAGAATATTAAGTCGACATTCTCCAATCCCCAGTCATATATCTGAATATTCGAATCTTTAGAAGTTGTACTTTCCACCAGTGCATGAAGAAGAGACGTGTCTATATTAGCGCCTACTAGTTTTATTCCTTTGATCTTTGGTGCATTCGAAAAGATAATACCTAATCCAGTGTTTAATTCTAAATTTGGTATTTCTAAAATTCTGTTCTCAGTGATCGTGATTGAAGTATTGATTAGTGAAACCTTAACTGACGGTACCATTTGTAATTTAACATCGCCTCCTATTTTTATTGCTTTACCTGTCGTTTTTAAAAATGATTCTTCGATTGTCGGCTTGAGGTCATTGAACGACATATATGGGGGCACTATATAAAGTATACCAATACCAATTAATAGACCTGCTATGATTCTAAGGAATATTGTCACGTTAAAACGCTTTGATTTTCTTAGATACTAATGATCGATAGCTTAATGGTCAACTGCATTGATATAAGAAAGTTTGAATACTTGACTGATGAGACTATAAATACTAGACTGCGAATGTATTTTAAATACGCTCGGGGGTGCCTATTTATAGGCTGAGAGATACCCTTAGAACCTGATAGGATCATGCCAACGTAGGGAGAGTATAAATGGATTTTTCTAGCTTAGACATAGCAGTTGTATTCTGTGTTTTATTTATTTTTATATCAATTTTGGTATATAGGGTTGTTCGCTTGTCGGTTTTTAGTAGTGGATGGGTAGAATATCTGCTATTAGGAAGACAGCTTACATTACCTATGTTTGTTATAACATTGGTTAGCGCATGGTACGGAGGTGTTATAGGCACTGTACAGATTGCCTACAATTTTGGTATGTATAATTTTATAGTATCAGGCATATTGTGGTATTTGAGCGCTGCAATATTTGCGATATTTATTGCGAAAAATCTTAATAAAACAAAAGCTCTGAATCTCGGAGAGGTTATAGAGAACAGAGCTGGCAGAGAGATAAGTATTTATTTTTCTGTACTGTTATACCTTAAGCATTTACCCGTTTCGTATGCAATTGCCCTATCTATATTTTTATCTAGCGTGATGAATATCGAGTATATCGATGCACTACTTCTCTCGGTAGTAATTGCAAGCATTTTAACAGCATTGGGTGGTTTGAGAATTACGATGATGCTGAATTTCATGCAGTTTGCGATGATATTTTTAGCGCTTGGCATAATTTTATATATGTGTTTCTTATCATATGGTGGTATAGATTTTTTGATTCAAAAATTACCACAATCTCATATTAGCCCGAGCGGTGGTAACAGTTTCACAAAGATATTGCTATGGTTTGTTGTTGCATTATCTACAACGCTATTAAGTCCAGTGTTTCATGAAAGATGTTTAGCTGCAAAGTCTCCTAATATAGCCCGTACCGGGATTTTTATAGCGATAGGATTCTGGATTATATCTGATATCATGACAACATCTATAGGTTTGTATGCAGTGGCTATATTAGGCGAGGGGTTAAAGCAAGATTCTTTGATATCACTAATAGATGATATATTGCCACATGGGCTCAAAGGATTTTGTGTTGTATCTCTTTTTATTACTTGTATTTCGGCTATAGACTCGCATTTTATGGGAGCAGTCTCTGTACCTGCTCATATTCTAAAGTCTTTTGGCACAAAGCATCACTTGAGGTTGCGTTTGCTAACAATTCTATTTACAGCCATCATGACTATAATGTTCGCTCTTTTACTAGATAAAAACATTGAGAATGCATGGCTATATTTTGATTCTGTAATTATTTCTACTATGCTAGTGCCTTTAGCGCTTATATTATTAAAAAAGCCTATTTTAAATAATAGGGCTATGATGTTTGGCATGCTTATAACAACAATATTTATGATGATTTATGAGCTTTCTAGCCTGAAGCAAAATGAAAGTAGCTTTTTAGTTGGGATAGCGCTTAGCATAGTGGTGAATGCTGTGCTCAGTGTATCAATAAAGCTGATAAAATCTACTAGTGTCTCTTGAAACTACAAATGTTTGATCTTGTAAATCAAGTTGTCGAATAGCATTTCAAGATAAGTTGCTCTCTCAGAGTCTGAATCTGATAAGAGTTTGATTTTGTGCTCAATATTATTGGGGAATGTAATTACAAGATCAGCTATATGATCGCCTTTTATTATTGGGGCATTAAGGATTTTTTGAGACTCTACACGTATCTTAGCATTTTGAAAGTTATACTCCTTTGGTAAAGAGAGAATGATATCTGTTTCTGATATTGCACCAATAGATGATGCTGAGCCATGCCACACATCTATATTTGCTATCGGCTTATTTGCTGATGCGATATGGTAATTTTCGAATGAATCAAAACCGTGTAGAATCAATTTTTTTGCTTCATCTAATCTTTCAGACTCGCTAGATAACCCATTTACTACGGCTATTAAGCGCCTATCTCCTTGTTGTGCGGAGACAGCAATACCGTAACCTACTCTCTCAGTATGCCCTGTTTTTAAACCGTCGATGCCGTGTTCACCAACTAGATAGTTTCTATTAGGTTGAGTGATATTGTGGTATGAGAACTCTTTCTCTGAAAACATATGATAAAGATCAGGAAAATCGCTGATCAATTTTTTTGATAGTATTGCAATATCGTTTATAGACATATAGTGTCTTTCATCAGGCATGCCAGTTGCGTTTGTGAAATGTGAATTTCTAAGGCCTATTTTTTTCGCCATATTATTCATCTGATCTACGAACCTCTGTTCTGTACCTGCAAGGCCTGTTGCAAGTGTAAAGCAAGAATCGTTTCCAGAATGTATTATTGTGCCACGTAATAAATCTTTAACGCTAACTTTATCGTTTGGTTCTAGAAACATAGTTGAACCACCAACTTTCCATGCTTCTTCTGTTACTGTAAAGATGTCGTCCATCGATATAGTATTTTGAGAGAGTGCATTAAATGCTAAATAAACAGACATAAGCTTGCTCATTGATGAAGGAGGCACTTGTATATCAGCATTCTTTGTGTACAGAACAGCATCTGTCTTAACATCAACTAATACCGCATAAGGCGCCTTAGTTGAAAAGGCAAATGTGCTAATAGGCAACATAAGCAATGTTACTGTGAGTATAGATTTAATAATGCTGGTTTTTAACATCGTAAGTATTTAAAGTATTGTTAGAGTTAATTATATACTAGATAAACCCATTATGTATTCAATGAAAAGATTATTAATTTTATTCATCTTATTGATTCCGAACATATGCTATTCAGATACAGATGGCGCAAAAATGAGTGGAATTAGATTTGGGGATTGGTATTTTTTTAAAGATTCAGACAAATCTTGCTATATTTATACTGAGGCAAAAAGATTTAAAGGCGAGGTAGATGATGTTGAAGAAGCGTATCTATATGTCAAAGGAATGGCTAAAGATCAATATTCAATAGGTGTGGACCCAGGAGTAGACATGGAAGTTCATGGTCCGTTACGAATTAAGATAGACAACAGGGAGCGTTATTTGGATATAGAGAAAGGCAGAAACGGCTCTACATATTCTAGCTTGCAAGATACTGTTTTAATTAATGAGATGATTATGTCTACATCGTATTTAAAGGTATATGCAATGAATTATGATAATCAGTCAATTGTTGAGTATTATTCATTGAAAGGTTTTAACGCAGCTATGAAAAGACTTGCAGGATGTTACAAGTCACATCCCATAGTCCACTCTAAGCATGGGGTAAGTAAAAAACAAAAAGTGAATAAGATTCACAAGGAAATGCAGCAAAATACTAGCCTCAATTCTCTTGGTTAGTTGATAAGCATATCCATAAAATAGGCCGGCTATAAATACTACTATCAGATAGCTGATAGGTCCACTGTGCATCAATGTAAATATTGTAGTTGAAGCGACTAGTGCTATAGGAGCCCCAATTTTTTTATCTGGTATCGCGCTTTGTATAGAATTGAGAACGAAGAATCTGTGAAATGCTTCTTCTGATACGCATACTATAGTGAGGTTGGTAAGAATCCACAGCATCCATAAGCTAGGTAGCTTAGTATCTGGTGCAACAACACCTAAAGACAATGCTGTGACTAAGATTACAACAATCGCGCCAGCAAACACATACTTAGCTTTCCATAGGGCTTCTTTTAAGTCTTTAAAATGCGTTATAGGATCAAGGCCACATATAAATATTATCAACCCCACTAATGCTGTATCAATGTTGATCCACAAAGAATAGTTGTATACATTCGCACTTACTTCTTCATTATCTACCAATCGCCAATTTTGTATGCCTGGCACCATGTGTTTTAGCATCATATAACCTGTTACAAATACTATAACCCAAGCGAATAATTTGCCTATTTTAGGCATAGGTTTGTTAAAATATAAATAGCAACCAATACTAAATAACCCTATAATTGCCATGCTTTCTAATGACACTAGCTCTATTATTAACAATAAAATTACAGCTATCACTGTTAGTAATATGCTAAGTATTTTGTTATCTAATAACCAAATGCTGTATATAGCGAAAAATATAAAAAAATATGGAAAGAAATTATCGTCAATCATCACGTTTTATTTTCTAAAATTCAATACCTTGAGTGTAATAACTAATATATTGCTAAGCAATTCTTTTTACTACACTCAATATGTTTTAGTTACAAAATCCCAAGGAGACTAGTTGAATTGAGCTCTCTAAAATTGTAAAGATTTAAGGAGCCTCTTGCTTTGTTAGGGCTTCAAAACGCTTGCTGAGCGCAAGTACGCTAAAGCACCAGGCTACAACAATGATAAGCATAAAAGCACCGAAAATCGGCGCAAGACTTGCCAAGGTTGCGCCGCCACCCACACCCATCAAAAGCATAGATTGAATTGCAGCACCACCTGATTTACCTGAAAGACCACCAATAACTTCTACTGCAGCCTGACCCTTTGTCTTAAGCTCTTGATCTAGTGGGATATAGGCCATTTGTTTTGTCGCATCGAACAATGAATATTTTGTTGCCTTGGATAAAACGTTTTGCACCATACCAATAATGACTGCCCATATCACTATGGTTGTTGTCATGATTGGTGTAGATAACCCAGTAAAGGGGTTATATACATTTTCATATATAATAAAACCGAAAAACATAATGCTCGTTACCAGCAACATAAGAGGAGTGATAATAGCGGCAGCAA
>JAJTIA010000016.1 GCA_021299995.1 Candidatus Jidaibacter sp.
CTTTGCTTCTGGGATGGAGAAAGTGTGTCGATGCTTTGCCTCATCTGCTTCTCGTGGCATAGAAGGCAATACACTATTTTCGCCTTGGAAAAATTGTATATGGGGCGGAAGTTGCTGAATTTGAACCGCTCCCTTAAATTGTGCGTATACATCTCTAAGTGGAATAGGAAGATTAGGTTCAGAAAGCTCCATGTATTCCTGTTTATCTTTCTTTTTAAGGGAAAGATGCGTGCAAGATAACCCAATAAACTGGGATAGCTTTTGCTTTAGAGAGTCTACAGTTTCTGCGCCTTGATGATATTCCAACAATGTTGAGAACTTTAGATTATCTGTCAGACATATGATTTTTTGAAAAGATTGTACCTGGTATTTTGCATTGATATTTACTACGCCATCGGGCCAATCAACAGTATAATCCTGCCACAATTGGCTGATTGTTTGATAGTCAATTATTCTGTATTCTTTACTACTAAATCGTGAACGTAATATTTGAACACTTGATGAAATCTCGTATTCTGGATAATCTAGGCTCATATACACATGCTTCCATTGTGATTGGTTTGCGATCTGTTCAGCAGTATCACTTGGATTAGCTTCAAACTCCCAAGCTCCAAACTCTGGATGCGTGGTACTTGTAATTCTGGTTGTGATAGTTGTTTTCATCATACTCCTCTTTATTTTGTATTGATTGCAGTATGTGTTTGATTAGCTGTCCTATAATGATGCGAAATAGTAGTCATAGGTGGCAATAAACTCTCTTCCTTACTCATAAGCCACTCGAAAAACTCCATGCCATGCCTGTTTGCTATGCCCAAACTATAACTACTTAGCGTACAGTTATTGGTCTCAGCTGCTTGCATATAGTGATAGGGCCAACTATCAACATAAGTTTTTATTAAATAAGGCATTGTTCCGTATGTTAGTTTTACCTTATCTGGTAAATCTCTTCCATATACGTGCGCCAATTTTCTGGAATTGGAGTCTATAACGAAAAGTTTTTCTATATAACTGGCCAAAATCTTTCTGTCACTATCTTGTGCAAGATTGAATAGCGCAAGACAATATGACTTGATTTGGTTTGTCTCATTTAGTTCGTTGCACTTTATAACATAAGGATGTTTATTATGAATTTGACTATCAAGACAATTAGCTGTTAGCCATTTATTATCAACTCTGATCAAGATTTCTGATTCGCTATATTTATGTAAAGCAATGTATAGGCAATGACCTATAGTGCCTTCGCTGGAAGCAGTAGCTATAACATATTCTTGATTGATAGGGATGTTTTTTAGGTGCTCTATAACATGATTAGAGTATGATTCCCTCAATGGTGATATATCAACACCTTCAAAATTACTGAATACCCAATTGTTTATGAATGTCTCATATGCACTGCGGATTTCCATATACAAGCTTTCAAGATCTGTATCCAAAGACCTGTGATTGAATTTTGATGTATTAAAAGATGCAGATCGCATATCAGTACTCAATTGAATATATAATTTAATATATATTTGTAAGCGGAAATAAAGCACTCTAAATGCTTCGTTACCTGTTGGAGATAGCTTTAAGTTACCATCTCGAGAAATGGAGCCAATATTGTTTATCATCATTTTATACTTATCTGCTTCTATACCATACTCAAGCATAGGTCTCTTGCCTATCATTGCTTTGATCAGCCTATTGGAAATGAACGAGGCCTCTTGAGTAGTATGTTGCAATTTATAGTCCTCTATAGTGCAGAGAAGCATCTTTCTTAACAAGTCGTTGTTTACTGTAATGCTTCGCTCAAACATAAGCTTGAGCAATTCAGGACTCATATCTAAACAAGCTGGAGCATCTGCCATTGCACCACCTATGTTCACATCAGCGCCTTGTTCTACCAGATATTCCACTATAGGCCAGTGTTTATGTTTTATTGCAACCACAAGCGGCGTCTCCCAAGCATCATTTTGGAAGTCGTTGATATCAATCATACCTTCACCCACGATTCGTTTAACCTCATCTAGATTGCCAGAGGCTGCTGCCTTATGCAGTTGTGTAAAGCTCATAGGCTTAAGACCATTTCTTTTTCTTAATAGAGCAATTTTTGCCTTGGTCATGGCATCTTTTTCTTCTTTACCACTAATATCTAAACTAGCACCATTGATATAATGATCTAATACTTTTGTATCAAGATTAGCTTTAATATATCCCTCTTTCATCGCTGCAAGTACAGCTTGTGTTTGATGCGCTGTGCTGGTAAGCGTGGTATTGGAATTTTTAATTAACTTATTCTGAATTGTGAAAATCAAAGAGGGATCTTTATACAGAAACACTATATTTTTCATGGGCGCAAGCCATATAGATTGCTTGGAATAGCTATACAACTGAATAGCAGAAAGCAAGTCTAGCATTCCCTCTCTTGCCCATCGCAATACAATGCGTTCACTATTGTTAACTTTTTCGCATATTAATTTTAATCTATCTGCATCTGAGGATTTATAGATTGTATCTAGATTTCTAGTAGACTGGAAATAATATTGGTATAATGAACTTTGGGTTATGCACCTAGCACTCATGCCAGAAGCGATTGTTACACCACCGACCATTAATAATGCAAAAGGCGTTGCCGGATTGATCACGACTAAACCACCTACTAAGCCAGCCATATATGATATACCTACAATGTTGCTTGAATTGTCATCATTTTGTCCAAACCATCCAATGAGTTCTATGCGCTTGCTTTGATGTTGAATTAGTCTCTTCTCCAGCTTTCTTTTTATTTCAGTATTCACATTGTTATTTGCTCTTAAACGCTGTAGAGCTTCTGCTTGATATAGCGCATAATCCTTATTGTATTCTCTCTTCGGAGAGTCTCCGATCTTAGGTGCACGCATACCAGTAGTACAATAGTAATAACTTTTGCATAGTATGTCCAATGCAGCTTTAGAATTGGCTCCAAGAGACAATAATCCGTAAGCTAGATAAACTGTCAATTTTATTAGGTCATTCTCATCTATTTTCATATCTTGTATCTTAACAGAATACTTAAGCACAAGCTTTTCTAAGCGAGTTGCTACGCTTTCTAGTAGATCTTGATCTGTAATATTTAAGTTTATCAAAACCTCTATGGCATTGCATTTTTCTAAGTTGGCACCATTTTCTATTGTGTGAAAAATATTATCTAGCATTCTCTCAAGATTTATCAGAGAGCTGTTTAGCTTTGATAAAGCCGCAGGAGGATTTGTGATTGTAGGACATTCATTTTGTAATAATGCTTTTAAGGTATCATGTTTGTTACCTAATAATTCTCGAGGCTCGTTTTCAAAGATATCCCAAAAGTAGAAAAGAGGCAGATAGTTACCTGAGATATTACAATTGGCGTATAATAATCCCACTACAGATATTAACATTTTTTCATAGTATGGGTCATACTTAACTGACTTCAACATCGCTAATGACTCATGATCTACTTCATCCACATGATATTGCTCAAATGCTTTGACCATATTAAGGCTGGCAAAATGTTCTTGGAATGTATGATGTATAAAAGATAATGGATTCTCTCTTAAATCCTTATTTATCATTGCAATTTTTAAAACACCAAATGCTAAAACTTCTTCAAATAGATTTTGTATATTTAACTCATTTTCTTTTTTATTAATAATAGCCTGAACTTTTTTAGGATCCAGAATGGATTTTCTCTCTGTCATACCAAGTAATGCTATTTCGCTTAATAACTCTAACACCACAGCCTTTCTTTCTGTATTGGATGCAAACACAGGTTTTTCGTACATGCGCTTACCCATTAGCTCTATTACTTCTTGATATAATTGCGTTAACGTACAATTCTGCTGTAGATTTGGACTTGATGCCCAAACGCTACAAATTAACTCTAGATTTAGAGGTATATATGCAATATTTCTAAGAGAGCTATTAGACTCTATTAAATCCCGCAATTTCTTAGAATCTTTAGGATAAAACTTTTTAATATACGTTTTTATGTTTTTTTGCGCAAAACCAACATTTTCTAACTCCTGATCAAATGTTACTGCTTTATTGCTCAGCGTTATCGCCACAGGACGGGATGTTAAGATACTGCAAAAACGCTCTGACTCCAAAATCATACGTAATAAATCCTGTAATTTTTTAGGCATAGAATGTGCTACTTCATCATATCCATCAAGAATGACTAAGATTTTTCCAGCATTTTCAGGTGCAAAAATATATTCTGCTATATTCAAAACAGTCGGTTTCTCTGTGTCAAAACCAGCGATACATCTATTTCTTACTATGTCAGCTAAGTACCTTTGTACTTCCTCTTCCTCAGACTGGTAGCCTACAATATCTCGCAAAGGCAGCCAGAAAACTGCATTAAATTTATCACTCCATAAATTGCCTTCTTGCCATTTGACAGAAATATATTGGCATAAAGTGCTTTTACCTATACCAGCTCTACCATATATAGCGACTTTTGTAGTTTTTACATTATCAAAAATCTGTTCGATGTTTATATCAGCGCAATGCGTAAACTTTATAGGTGACAATTTATCAAAATCCACTATCTGCTGTGTTCTTGATGAGTATTCATTTGCCTTAACAAAATCACTTTCATTCTGTTGCACACTTTCTCGCTCTACTATCCTCAAGTTAACGCACATATCTATCACAGGCTCTTGCTTAGTAGAGCATACCCTTTGCATCATGCGTAATGTACGATACTTATTATTTAATGCGTCTTTTATTGAATTTTTCATGATTATATAGAAATTATATTATAATATGTACTGCTCAGTTTCTCTAGTATCAAAGCAAGAAATTATCTCTCATATTGTTCTGCCATCTTATGAGACAATAGGGTCTGTTATCTTATCTAAGTTAATAGTGCATCTTATATGCTCTTCTTGCATTATTTGGCTATGGCCTCTATTAATCATATAACCCTCTTTATATTAAAGTTTCATGGCATTGTATCAAAATAATGAAATATTTACGAAACAACTAACGAAAGTCTAAAACAATAAAAATTGGTATGCAACAAGAGTTTTGTTAAAATTTTAGAGGCGAGCTTCTCTAAAAAACACGTAATAAACAAAGAGCTGGCAAATATCATTACTTTTACGCTCACTGCTGCGAAAATATTTCGCAACAACGATAGGCTAAAAATGATTCAGCGCTCGTCGCATCATAAACAAATGTTTGTGATACTAGATGAATGTAAGAAATAAACCTTGTTACCAAGTTGGGAACATGCCTAACGATGTTAAAGAGATTTTTAGATCTGCTGATATTTTACCAAATGATCGTATTGTATTGAATATTAAAGGCGATCATCACAGGCTCATTGTAAGAGTGCAATATATCCATAAAATTTGTTACATACGTTTTATAGAAACGCATAAAGAATATGCTAAAATAGATGCTGTTAATATTTAAGGAGGATAAGATATGTTTAATATAAAACCGCTAAAAAGTGAACAAGATTATAAAGATGCATTGGGTATGATAGATACGTTATGGGATGCACCTCAAGATTCTGATGATGGAGACTATCTTGATATACTGGTAACATTAGTTGCAAAATATGAGGAGATACATTTTAAAATAGATGAGCCAGACCCGATTGCAGCAATAAAATTTATTATGGAGCAGCAAAATCTTCAATCTAAGGATTTAATATCTATTTTAGGTACCAGAAGCAGAGTTTCTCAAGTGCTAAATAAAAAACGAAAGTTGAATTTATCTATGATACGCAAGCTACATAATAAATTAAGAATACCGTATGATGTTCTCGCATCTGATTATAGTCTCAATTGATGTTCACACACTATCACAAACGTGCGTTTTTGATACTAGAGGAAGTTTATATCAGATTGCTTTGAAGCTTGATGCTTTTCTGGTACATCATCGATCCTATAATAATGCATAATGTAGATAGTGCGCCTAGACCTATGATTGCAAAGTCTGTTGATGCGACTAGAAAGCAAATAGCTCCTCCAATACCTATTGATATTTCCTTTATAAGTAAATGATTACTACACGCAGCATGAAAATCTATAAAAGGCGCAAAAAGCTCTTCTATCGCTAAGCAAAAACACCAAAGCATGGCCCCAAGAAAAGTCTCTATAAAAAACAAGTTGGGAACACTCATCACAATGCATGAAAAGGCTAATGCAATGATTGATGTACTCAGTGGAAAGGAAACTTTCTTATGAATCACAGGTATTTGCGTTAAAATCACTACAATGCCATATAAAATCAAAGTAAGTCCATACCACTCAGGTAAATGCCCTAACGTGTTAATGAGATATTGCGGCATGATCACATACATCCCAAATACTCTAATACCTATTGCAATACCAAAGAGACACCATATTAAATTTGGCGTTTTATTCTGCATTAGAGACTTGGTGTTGAGTGGCATAATAGAAGTACGTTTTTCAGATGCAGGCATTTTCAAAAAACAACAGCTCACTAATAGCAGTAGAACAATTCCAATCGAATAAATATCATAATTCTCTGTAAAAAATAGAATAGCGCCTGCGCCTATATTACCAGTAGTAATGGCAAGTCTATTTAATGCAGAGGTCGAAGGGTCTTCTGCTGCTATTGCCTTTAAAATAAAGCCACCAACACTCAACCCAGATGCAATTAAGAGAGCTCCTATGGTATAGAAGTGTAGTACAAAGCAAATAAGTAATCCTACAATTGCTAATAATATCGAACATACCAAATCGCGCTTACCAAGAATCTTATATAAATATGGGCTAAATGCCAGTAAAGATCTATAACCTGCAACAAGTATAGATCCTGCTATAACACTCATCTGTGATGTGAACGGAACAGCTATATAAAATGCTATTGCAAGTATTAGTCTAATTATGAAGAGATTCATGCTTTATCCAACAGATTTTTTATTAATATTGCTATAAGAATATAGAGGCAACTCTAGAATCCCTGAGTGCATCAAAGATTTTACTAGCAGAGGAAGATTCTCAGTACCAATAGAAACTGCATCTAAAGCCCCAGAATCTACCAATGAGCTTAGATCTGTATATATCGCCTGTTCTCCACATATGTCAACTGTCAGATTAGGATTCATAGCTTTCGCCTTTAAACAAAATTCTTTAATTTTTTGAATAATGTGCTGAGGTAATACAAAGAATGGATCTTCTAAGATAATTTTATCTTTTAAATATCGAGATAAATACTTATCATATGCGTCTCCTCTTGAAATACCATACATCAATGAAACCAAGTCATTAGTACCAAAAGAAAAGAAATCTACCTCAGGCGCAAGTTCACATGGGTAGTCTAGAATAGAAGGGTCGTACAATAAGGTTTCAGAGAGTGGCCTAAAGCCCATAATAAACAGAAGATTGCCAAAACTCGGAGTATTTTGACATTTTCTAATATTTGTGTGCTTTGAGAAAATTGAAGTAGCGGAATGGCTAAATTACTCAACCTAAAAAACGAATGTTTGTGAGCGTGGATATTGAGTGCAGATGTGTAGAACACAAGGTAGCTTTACCCCCAAAGAGCGCTGATTGATACTGCCCACATATCTGTACCAAAAGATAGAACGCTATCTCCTGTATAAAGCACAATAGCAACAAACATATTATTATTTGCCATATTATCGCGAAACCACTTAAGATGCTTGAAACTATCTTTTGATATTGTAGTCCCGGCTTTTACTTCAATACCCAAAAGACTACCGTCCTCATTCTCAATGACAAAGTCAATCTCGCGCTTTTCTCTATCCCTATAATGATATATTTGGCACTCTTGTGGCTGAGCATCTATTAGCGCTGCTAATTGTGTCAAGACAAAAGTTTCAATATCTCGCCAGTCTTATCTACATCCAATCTAATTTTTTCAAAGCGCCAACCTAAGATAGATACCATTATCCCAGTATCTGTCATAAACAACTTATCGTGTTTGTTTACTCTATCATAATCAGTTTTTGACCATGGCCTTATTCTTTCCACAAGATATAATGCTTCTAAAGCATTCATATAGCTTACTACGGTTTGCCTAGCTATACCAATGCTAGCACCAATTGCAGAGATATCAATAAACTTACTAGACCATGCAGCGAGTACAGATAGTAGCTCTTTCATGCTATTGTGACGTTTGATATTAATAAAATCATGAAGATCGCGTTGAGTAATAGCTGCAATATAATCTCTATACCATATGTTCTGGTCTTTTATTTCCTCTAAGCTTAGTAATTCTGGAAAACCTCCACGCAGTGCAGCTATAATATACGCATCCTTATCACAAGTTATTTCATGGGGTGTAAAGACTTTATTGAAAGCTTTGTCCAGAAAATTAGGTTGCTTTCCAAATAGCTCGCCTTGGGCTAAAGGCCTGAGACGAATATTAGATATGCGACCGGCCAGTGACTCTTTAGCAGCTGGTATAGAGTATAGATTTGCAGAGCTTTTTTTACTCTATCATACTACCATCTTTCGTACTTAGGGTATACCATATTACTACTAAAACATATCTACGCTATTTTAATCACATAAAGCCCGCGATAATGCAAGTACCGATTCCGCGATATTAGAAGTAAGAAGCCGTATAATAGATCAGATATCTCTGGCAAACATTGCTTGCTCTCAATATCCACTATCACAAACATTCGTTTTTAGTATCTTAGTTAAGGCGAGATATTGAATATCTTTGACATCTGATTATTTGTCTCTTCAAGCAAATATATGATAAAACCCCATATATGAGATTGCTGCATGGTCTCAGCAATCTGCTCTTTAGGTAAAAAGCGCTGCATTTCTTGTTCAAATGCAAGCGAAGCATTGTTTGTGCTTTTTAGTAATTGCCGCCTATCCTGAAAAAGAGTCAAAAACTCATTCAAGTTACAATTGCGGTCTTGTAGTTTTTTTGGAATCAATTCCAAATTGGGTTTGCAGGCTTGTTGGTGAAGCCATATTATATCCCATAAATCACGATACTTTACTCTATTTGGGCGTAAAGCAAAAGCGATGATCTTGTCTGTATATATTTCTTCTTTGCTTTGCGCCTGTATAATTAACCCTGTAGTTCCCATGTCTACACCATAAGGGTTTAACAATAACATTGGACGTTTCTCATAAGATGGAATAGCGCATATATCTATATTGATGCGTTGTGCTGGTAAATGATTATGTTCTGGCCTAGTTTCAATCTTCAC
>JAJTIA010000037.1 GCA_021299995.1 Candidatus Jidaibacter sp.
CATCGCAAAAAAGCTGCCCTAGTGTCTTCTCATGATACGCAATCTTATATCTCTCGACCAACGCAATGAAGTCGTGCTGAGTATAGCGAGATAAGGCAGAGATCATAAAATGTGGATTTCCTGAAATATAATTCTTAGGGGAGGCATTAAGATTTGTAAAATTACATCTACCCCCACCAGATATACGAATCTTTTCACCAATTTTATTAGTATGCTCTACAAGCAACACATTTCTGCCACGCCTTCCAGCCTGAAAAGCAGCCATCAATCCTGCTGCACCCGCACCTATTACAATAACATCATACTTCATATTTTAAGCACTTTTTCGCAAAATTATATGTGAACAATTTGCCAAATGCAACGGCAATGAAAAACACCTCAAAAGAAGCAAACCCTTAAAACAATATAAATCAAAAATTTAACAGAAATTTAACATTTTTTTTGTCAAAATATTGATCAAAAATGCTATAATTGTGATATATGAATAAGTTGCACCTCTACAATGATAGAAAACACATCACCTTACAAATCTCATGCAGCATCTGCGCTACGATTTTTAAGCAATAACTCTCTATATGCATACAACTTAGCTGGCAAACTATACGTGAGCCCAATACCATCTGCACCCGCACTCTCTATACCATTATTACCAGAATATGTACAGCCTTTAGCAGGCCTAGGATTGACCGTAAACTCATTATTGGGCGTTGACCCTATGAATACAGCAATATGGACAATGCAACTAGCTTTAGGTGGCACAGCCTTAGCTGCACACACAGCAGCTATATACGTTGAAGACCCAGATAATTTTAAAGAAAATATAAAAAACCACTCAATAAAAACAGCAGAGAAATATGTAGCATTAGCAAAGAACTATTTGTCACCTATCACTAGCCTTTTTACAGTAGAAGGCTCAACAGAAAGTGAGGAGTATGAGTTAGAAGAGGATGACGATGAGTTTTTCTCCTTCGAAGAGGATGACGATGAGTTTTTAGAATCAGAAAAGCCTGTACCTGAAGAAGCTCTTCCAAATGCAATAGTTGAATATTCTAAAAAGGATGGAGAGGCTTTTGTAAGACAACTAAATAAAGCCCAAAGTCTTGAGATTAAAGAGCCAATTGCAATTAAAAATAATGATGCTCCCGAACAATCAAAACCCTCTGAGCAGATTCCAGAAGTAGAACCAAAATCTAGATTTTATGGGATATATGTTCAACGCAAACCAGAATTTAGAAAAGAATATGTACCACAAGTACAAACCGTAGAGACTAATAGACTAGTTGCATTTCTATCAAGCGTCTTCGAACTTGCAAATACTTCTTTCATAAAGCTTGCAAATACAGCCTTCGCAACACCAAGCAAGCTTGTCGACTCTATGAAATCATTCCTCGAACTATCTACTGAAACCTTAAAAAGCATCTCAATATCTGTCAACTTCTCTAAAAACTTATCTCAGGCATCATATATTTTCACAAGATAAATGACATTAAAAAATAATTTTTTTCAAGATATAGTATTGATTGTAGTGTAAAAAAAATATACATTCAAATCTTATAAAGTTATTTAAATGTTGAATTATGCCCGTGGATATGAAGATGCCAATACTGATAGTAGATGATTACAGCACTATGCTTAGGATCATTAGGAACCTACTAAATCAGCTTGGATTCGATAATATTCATGAAGCAAGCAATGGACAAGATGCATTAGAAAAAATCAAAAGCATCCATCCTGCACCAAAGCTTATTATTAGTGATTGGAATATGGAGCCAATTTGCGGTTTAGATCTTCTCAAAACAATTAGAGCTAATGACAACTATAAAAACATACCTTTTATAATGGTCACAGCAGAAAGTAAGGCAGAAAATGTTATGGCTGCAAAGCAAGCAGGTGCAAGTAATTATATAGTAAAACCATTTAATGCTGCTACCTTAAAGCAAAAACTAAATTCTGTTTTAGGGGAATTTTAATCTCTTTCATAGGAGGCTTTATATGACTACAGACAGTAGCCAGAATCTAGAACAAGAACTGGAAGTAATAAGATATTCCAAGGGATCTGGCTTGCGATTCGCTGACATAGAAATGTTGATACAAGCCATGATTAATTCCACTAGTATAAACGACCCGCACAATATAATCATATCTCAGGAATTACTATCAGTACAAAACGAGATACAGTACTTGAAGAACAATCTAGCTAGCTCTTCAGATTCATCAGACACTTATGATCTAATCATATCAGCAATTACTGATCTTAGAGATGTCTTTAAAATACAAGAGTCATCCACTAATGAAATATTGGATCTTTCAGAAAAGATTATGTCAATTGCAAGCTCTCAACAGCCCGATAAACAAGCTATTGTTGATGCCGCGATAAATATATGCGAAAAGTGCAACTTCCAAGATCTATCTGGGCAGCGAATCCAAAGAGTGCTGAACAACCTTAGCAAGCTAGAGTACGTCATATGTACCGTGCTCAAAGCATTTATGGGCATTCAGGTAAAACGTAATTCTGCAAAAGAGCAACCTGTTAACGCTAATGACAGCAGCACATTAATGAAAGGACCTCAAACACTAGATAAAGCACCTTCTCAAGAGGATATAGACAAACTATTTGCCTAAAAGTTATTTGGTACAGGAAGCCATCTATACAGCTAAAAGATTATAAAATGTTCACGGTTTTAAATTTGAATTGAGCTCTCTAAAATGATAGGTATATCATCGTTTTGTACGCCTTCTATAAGATGCATCATCGCCACCCCATTAGCCACCACTGCAACGATTACTAATATACATGCCATTTTACAATGCTTCAGCTATATCACCTTGATCTTGAGAGATTATTTATCATCACGTTTTACAGAAGCACGCTCTGCAAAGCTTTCTAGGGCAGAACTCTTCACATCCAAAGCAGCTTTATGATCTCTTGATGATACCGCCTTTAAGAAATTATCCACATTGTCCATGGTAATAACTTTTGCCTTACCAAGCCAAACCTTTTTTAGAGCTTCACATATGGCATCAAAACATTCTGCTATGTAATTCTTCCCATTTTCTTTTGTAATATTCAGCTCTCTTCCTACATCAACAACTTTTACAGCCATATCAAAATCACATTTTAACAATAAAGATGATGAAGTAATATGTGATGTATTGCGATATATACCTTCCATTAAATTGTCAATTTTTCTTGCTATGCTACAGGTACTAGCTTTATCAAAACGGCTACTTTGCAAGGTGATAATGCTTTGATCTATA
Source organism: Candidatus Jidaibacter sp. (assembly GCA_021299995.1). Lineage (GTDB taxonomy): Bacteria > Pseudomonadota > Alphaproteobacteria > Rickettsiales > Midichloriaceae > JAJTIA01. The sequence continues at coordinate 3,259 of JAJTIA010000037.1, forward strand.
TTAAGGTCTTTTACCACAACATTGTATTCATGCCTCATTAAATCGATCATATTCTTATCATTAATTTTGTCGAGATGCATAAACATCTCTAGCATGTTAGAGAGAAGCTCAACTTTTTGCTCTCTGCTTAAGGAATCTAACAATTCTTTTGAAAACAGCTTACCTTTTAAAATCGCATAACCCACAATTTTGTTATAAGTGTTTTTATGTTCCATCACAATCTTATGATTTTTAAATAACCATACCGAGGGATTCATCCCCTCTATATCAACGTTATTCTCATACGCATAAATCCAAGCGCGCTTTATTATAATATCACGATCATCATTTTGCCATGCCCATTGAATTACATCTTGGGACTCTATCCTCATATCCAATTTAAACGCACCTAATATAGGGTCCATTCCATCTATTCGTGCATTATGTGTAATAGCCCATTTCACTGGATGTTCACCAGAGATCTTAAAATGATTATTTAATGCTATCTGTACTGGCTCAGCACCATAGATCTTTCTATTTCTAAGGGCCGCCCATTCTAATGGATGAATATTATTAATCTCAATAGAATTGGTATATGCATATACCAAAGGATCTTCGGCCTCTATTAACTTGCCTTCTAGGATTGCCCACTCAATAACATCTTTTCCATTCACTATTTGTCTATTTTGTATCGCCGATTTTATTGGATCTGCACCACCTATTTGCCTTACATTATCTATAGCCCATAATACTGGGTTTTGTCCTTGAATGTTAATATCATGTAATGCTGCGTATTGAATTGGATCCAAAAAGTTAATATTTTTACCCTCATCTATGGCATATGTAATAGCTGGTTTGTTATTGATCTTAACACCTGCTATTATTGCAAAACGTATTGGATCCATACCATATATTTCAGAACCATCAAGTGTACATCGTTCAACTTCTGCAAGCAAATCATCAGGCTTTTGATCTGGTATATAATCATGAATTTCTCGCAATATACACAATGCTATTGGGCTCATACCATCAATCTTCACATCGTGTTCCAATGCATAATCTAAAGCTTTTTTGTCTTCTATATTTACATCAGCAATAATGGCAAATTTTACAGGATCTATGCCATATAACATCTATCGCTTTACTATCGCATTAGCCACCATCTCTTCTATTTTAGCGATATTATTACTTCTGATCTATCTAAATTTAACATCTAGATTATACGATTCTAATTCGTTACTTACAGCATCTAAAACACCTATAATTACTGAGATTCTTTCATAGTGCTTTGCGATATTGAACTTAGCATCCGCTATCTCTCTAAAGTGGAACTCATCCAGCTCCACACCGATTTTTTTTAAGCTGATTTACTTTGCTATCAATAATATCATACATCATTGTTGGAGAAAGCCTACTATGCATCGCAATCAACTCATCTAGAAACACCTTATGGTTAAATGTAATTTGCTTAGAGTTTAAACTGTCAAAATATTTGCTATATGCGAAACTGAGGTAAGAATTAAAAACTTGCTCTGCTCCTTCATACATATCACATAATGATCTACCATGATCTATTTTGTCAAATTCATAAGCATCTTCGGCATTTTGATGCACCATCAGATTTTCCTGATGAAAATCCATATCTCCCATCAACATACATGCAGCTATTACTTTTTCAAAACCTATAACTTCTTCATTATGCTGCTTAATATACTCTTCAAATGTCTGTGCATTTTTTAAGTATCTCGACCTAATACCGAAATATTCTCTATCTACATTTACAAGAGCAATATTAGGCGCTTTATTATATAATAATAATGAGAACATTTCCCCAGACATTAATTCTCTTATATTATCCCAAAAGTTTGCTCCCAATTCGCTTAAAAATATTTTATGCTCTGGCTTTTTTGTAGAAGGCTTGTGCATATACAACTGACCTTAGCCTTTTCTTTTTACTATCTTACCTTCTGAAATACCAGACATCTTAGTTCCAACATCTTCAAAATCAGCAGCTTGTGAGATACCTCTATTACGCATCAATTTATCTACTACTGTTTTATTTTGTGCAAATGCTTCATTACCTTAGATCGCTCTAAGCTCTTTATCCATTTGGTCTTTTTGCCTTTTTAGCAATTCCTGCTCAACATCCTCAGAAAGAAATATTTTATTCTTCTCTTTTGAATCTCCATCTCCGTTTCCTATCATATTACCTCATCTCTTGATCAACATATGATATGATTATTTCATACATTGATTAACCAGAAGTTAATTGCGCTAAAGAAGACTATATTTTTGTATTTACTGTTTTTCACCCCTGTAGCTATAAAAACAAAAAAATCGGCGAAGAGACTGTACAACGCCGATTTTTCTGAAAAAGGATATGAAAAGTTTTATGCTATATCACCTACCGCTTCAAAACCAGCAAAGTCTGCAGGAGCTACTAAATCGTTAGCGATTGTATCATAGTTAGCAGAATTTGTAGCCATAATAGCTTTAATATCAGGTGTAAATGCTTTCAACAAACCAGCAGCCTGTATTGCATTCATATGGGCTAGTGTTACACCTTTCTCAATCAACTCCCAGTTAGCTGGGTTAATCACTTCATTAAATGCAACATCTTTAGCTGTTGTATACGTTGTACCATATGCAGTAGAAAGACCAGCAAAGTCTGCACCAGATATACCTTTAGCCATTAAATTTACAGCGTTATTAGATGTAAGAGATGCATATTTTGTTGTATCTGCAGTATATAATGTTGTCATAGATGTGTATGTAGCACCACCATGTTTAATAGCAGTAATAGCATTAGGTTTTGTAAGCTCGCTAAATACTGTAGCACTTAGAGCTGTTGCAGCAGTCCATGTGGCACCAGCAGAACCCATCAATGTTGCAGCTGCATCGCTTGTATATAAATTAAAGTTAGTTGCATTATTTGCTTGTGCATATAATTCACTAAATTTTAATGTTGTAAGGCCAGCACCAACGAGCTTGCTCAAACCAGCAAAGAAAGTATCTTTATTTACAGTTGCAGTCCATGCAGTGTATAGATCAGCTACTTCATCCACAGTGTTATATAATGCATCACTTTCATTTTTGATAGCTTTTAAGACATTTTTATCAAATATTGCATTGAATTTACTTTTGCCCCATGTAGCATACAGACCCATGATATTTGCATCGCTCAATACTGCGCCAGCTGTACCTGCACCTAAGTTAGCACCATCATCCTTGTATGTAGAGTCAATTCCAGCAAGCCTTGCTGCTATAACACCAGCAATTTTCGGCTCATTAGAAAGAGTTTCTGCATGCAATGCTACGTATGTAGATGGCAATGCATCTGCTGCTGTTACAGCAGGAGTTGTCCAGATAAGTGATTGAAAATCCTTAGCAGCCGTAGACTCACCTGTCAAAAATTTCATAGCAAGGGGCTTTGTCTTAATCCAACTTAAATATGTTGCAACTTCATCTGTGCTACCATCACCGCTTGCTTCAGCTTCAAGCATATTAATAGCTTTATCATTGGTCGCCATATACAACTGATCAGCTGTTAAGATGTTTTTAAAATGGTGAGTGAGTAATACTTTATACTCGGTTATTTTTGTGCTTGAAATAGCCATAGCTTTACCTACCTGTATTGTTGATAAAAAACTGCATGTTTTTTAATTTATTAGTTGACTCTATAACATATTTCTTACATGTCAAAGCTGTTTTTCTATACAAAACAAATCGATGTAAGCATCACAAGACCAAGATCATTGAACATTATCTATAATTTTTTTCACAATAGTTTTCGCAATAAATGCTGTTTTATTATCCACATCTAAGGCAGGGTTGTATTCCACAATTTCAAACGCCTTGAGCTGATCCACATACAAATTAGATATTGAGTCCAAGAACGCCGCTGGATCTATACCTCCAATCTCTCTACTGCCTACACCAGGAGCAAACTTTGGATCTATCACATCTAAATCTAAAGATACACCGAATCCTTTTGTGCCATTTGTTACAATCTCCACAGCCTGTTTCATAACGAAATCCATTGATGTCTTAGATATATCAGACATGTAAAAAATCTTAACACCCAAACTTTTTAATAGCTCATGCTCCTGCTCTTCATATCTTCTAATTCCCAACATTACAACATTTTTTGGGTTTAGCTTAGGAGATCTACCTAGCAAATCTGCAAATCCTTTTTGACCGTATCCAAGAAGCGCAGCAAGTGGCATACCATGATATGCTTTAGATGGGCTTGTTTCAAAAGTATTAGAATCTAGATGAGCATCTATCCAAATTAGTCCAAAATTCTCATACGCATCCAAAGAGTGTACAACGCCAGACCAAGTGCCCACAGCTATAGAATGATCTCCACCTAAAATAATAGGGAATAAATTCTCATTCAAAGAATTTTCTATCTCTTCTTCTAAGCGAGTGCAAAATGCTGCGATAGGAGGTAAACGAACTTCTCCAATCGGTAGAGATTTGCATTCATCGTTAATATCTATATCTACCGCATTCTTCCTCTCATATGGCATAAGATTTAATATAGCATGGGGGCCAAATTCGGTTTGAGTAATTTGCGCACCTATACCTAAGTTAGCGCATATTATTTTATATTTTGCTTTATTGCTTTCCATGTGAATGTGCTATGCGTAAGCTTTCATGCGAGCCTATATCAAGCCAAAAACCTTGATATTCAAACCCTGCAATTCTATGCTTAGTTTTGTTAAGCTCTTTAAACAATAGCTCAGCAAATCCAAATTTTTCAACTATTTTATTTTCATAAATTCTTTGTGATACAATATATACACCCAAAAATTTATAATCTTTGTTTAGCGTATTCACAAATTCGCCATCAAATCCAAAGTCACCATTTGATATCACTTTTTTTGTCATCAACATGGCTAAATTCTGCGCGCTCCAATGAGCTAAGAAATCTTCAAATGGATTCTCCACATCAAAAAAAGCATCACAATTTACAATCAACATCTCGTCAATATTATGATCTTGCATCACCTTTAGAGCCCCACCACCAGTCTCTAAAATATAAGGTTCAAATGATATAACTACATCTGTGTGATTTGCTTTAATATGGTCATGCAATTTATCTGAAAGGTAATGTGAATTTACGTATATTTTATTTATCCCAGATCTTTTAATTTGTGATATTATGCGGTCTAGCATAGGGACTCCATCAACTTCAACCAATGCCTTTGGAGTATTGTCTGTAATTGGTCTTAATCTTGTACCAAATCCTGCCGAAAGTATCAATGCATGGCCTATATTATGCATCAGAATTAATATTATATTTTTTAAACCAATTTTTTAAAGGCTCATAATTTAATTCATTCAAGCTTTTCTCAATATATAGCCATACACGAGGTAAAAAATCTAAGTACAATGAACTACCATCTCGCAAGTTTTTTCTATGGAATATGCCAACAATTTTAAGATTTCTTTGCAAACCCAATATATGATAGCACTCCATAAATGCCTCTTTATCATAATCTGTATAGGTTAAAAAGTGTTTTATACACCTATTAGCTAGGTTATCTGACACATCAAATCTTGCATCTTGCAAAAATGATACAATATCATAAGCAGGGTTGCCCAATACAGCATCCTGAAAGTCTAACACACCCAAAGAACCTGGATCTGGCATTTTGTCACGAACTATCATCAAATTATCTGCATGATAATCTCTTAATACAAGCACACTTGGTAAAAGCGATAAGCGTGTATACAAATTAGCAAAAATCTCCATCAGCTCATCAACAGCTTCTTGCACTATATCTTCAGTCAACTGTTTTTTCAAAAACCAATCCACAAATACATGCAGCTCTTTATCCAACAATTCATAGGAATATATTGGAATGTTGTGATTGATATCAGAATTGCAAATCTTAATTATCACATCGATCGCAGCTATATAAAACGATTCTAAGTCCTGTGGATTCTGCCTGATATATGAGCTAAAAAGATCATCGCCAAAATCTTCTAAAAGCATGTATCCAAGATCAAAGTTGTGCGCATATATAATAGGCGAAACAATCCCAACATCATTCAAAATCTTTGCAACATCAGAAAAGGGCTGCACGCTTGATTTTTCTGCGCTAGAGTCCATTAAGATATATTTCATTTCTTTTGTATATATCCTGTAATATTTACGCGGAGAACAATCTGATGCCAACTGATGTGCTTCATACTCGCTTAAATTATTATTTTGTAAAAATGAGCTAAACGACATCTTAGTTAGTTTTCATTGAGAGTTTTGGCAATATATTACTTTGTATTTCAGCAAAATTCAAGCTGTGTGCTTTATAATACAATATCTCACCATCTACACCCACAACTATTGTAATTGGTATTCCCTTCACTCCTAGCTCTATGAATATGTTTGGCGCAGTTGAGAATAATATTTCATCATAGTCATGTGGATAATTAGCAGTAAAAACTTTTGCATCTGATAATTGATCAGACCATATAAGCCCATATATCCTATAGTTTGACCGATCTTCTAAACGTCTGAAAAGCGCTAAATCATTTTTACAGTATTTGCAATAATTGGTAAACACGTGAATCATTGCTGGTAGCTCTGGAGAAAATTTCTTATTCTCAACATCTACAATATTAGAAAAATCTAGCTTTTTCCCAATAAATCTATCAGCCATAGATTGTTGATATGTGTTAAAAGATGACTCTTTATTCAACATCGCAAACAATATTATAATGAACAACAGTGCTAAAACACCATATCTAAAAAGATTTTGCTGAAACATAAAACATCTCTATAAATTTATTAAGCGGCACACATTTTGCAATGACTTGCAAAATGCTTTTGAACTCCAGTTAGGAAATTCCATAAAAGCTTAGCAGCTTTTTCAGCACCTTCTGCGGCGATCTGTTGATCAGAATGTGAAAGTTTAGCAATAAGGTTAGCACACTCGTCAGAATGCCATTGGTCTGCTGACATATGCACTTCAAAAAACTGTAACGCAGCTGGATCATCAATACCATAGAATTTCTTCAGGCCTTCTATTTTCGACTTTGCGACAGCTGGCACTTGTCGCTCATAGACATATAACGCACCCAAGCCTTTTGGATAGCTATGATTAGCTAACTCAAAGAAACCATTAACAAGCGCTTGAGTCTCTTCCAAAAGGTTTGCATTTATTACAGCTTCTCTTGATGCACCCACACCATCTGCAAAGCGCAACCATAGTTCTGGATGGTTTTCATCCCCCTTCTCTTCGTCACATAGATTATCTAGCAACACCTGACGATCTTTGAGATTTAAGCAGTTACTATGTATTCTCGAAACATATCTTGGGAATGCGTCAACATGATGAAAATATTGGCCAGCATAGTTTTGCAACACACCTAAATCAAGCTCACCTGCACTCCACATCTGATAAAATTTATGCATAAGCATGTGGTTAGCATCAATAATCGTGTTAATCTCATTTACTATCATTAACAACCTATTAAAAAAATTATCAATTTTCTTTTACACGTTCTATGTCTGCACCACAAGCTCTTAATTTCTCTTCAACAGATTCATATCCTCTATCAAGATGATATACCCTATTTACGGTGCTTTCCCCACCTGCTGCAAGGGATGCAAGTACTAAAGAAACAGACGCTCTTAAATCAGTAGCCATCACTTGAGCATTCTTAAGCTCATTTACACCCTCAATAGTTGCAACATTATCATTCAACGTAATATTTGCACCCATACGCATTAATTCTGGGACATGCATAAATCTGTTTTCAAATATCGTCTCAGAAACTTGGGAAGTACCATCAGCAATTGTAAGCAGAGTCATCATCTGTGCTTGTAAATCTGTTGGGAAATAAGGGTATGGTGCAGTTTTGATATGCAGAGGCTTGATTCTCTCAACACCTTTCATACTCACTTTAACATCATTACCTAACTTTTGAATCACTACACCTGCATTTCTCATGTACTCCCATAGTGCAAGTAAATGCTCATATTGACAATTTTTCAGTATAATCTCCCCCTTTGTAATTGCAGCGGCAATAGCATAAGTACCAGCTTCAATTCTATCGCTTATTAACTTGTGAGTACCAGCACCCAAAGATTCTACGCCTTCAATGACAATATTTTGAGTGCCAATCCCTGAAATTTTCGCACCTAAAGAATTCAGCATATTGCATAAATCTTCTATCTCAGGCTCTTGAGCAGCGTTGTATATATGGGTTGTACCATCTGCAATCGATGCAGCAATCACCACATTTTCTGTAGCTCCAACAGAGACTTTGTCAAAATATATCTCTGCACCCTTTAATCTACCCTGAGATTTTGCATGTATGTATCCATCTTCCAATTTTATTTCCCCACCCATTTTTTTTAGCGCTTCTATATGCATATCTACAGGCCTTGCACCTATGGCACACCCACCCGGTAGAGATACCTTTGCATCATGGAAACGTGCAAGCAGAGGCCCTAAAACAAGTATAGATGCTCTCATTTTACGAACAATATCATATTCTGCGATGGTTTTGTTTACTGTTGAAGAATCGATAACGAGCTCATGCCCAACAGTATGATCTTTTTTATTAAATGCAATATTGCAGCCCAAGTCTTCTAACAGCTCTATCATAGACTCAATATCGTGTAAGTTTGGCACATTAGATAATACAATTTTACCATTACTCGCCAAACACGCAGCAATTATAGGTAATGCAGCATTTTTTGCACCACTTATATAAACCTCACCCACAAGTGGCTTACCACCATGAATCCTAATTTTATCCAACATCATATATCTCACTTTAACAATTGTGGTGGAGTATACATTTTAAAATTTTATATTCAATTCAAAACAGAGAGATTCAAAAATTATGGTGCTCTTGTTGCTCTATCAGTCAAATATTTAAATCTATCCGCATATGTATTAGATCGTGTATGTTTGAGACTGTCTACATGATTGAATGCGAGATTCTAGTATTCTCTAATTATCATAAACTTATCTCACTACTTAGTTGAGATCTTTATTTTTTCACAACTGAGCCACCATATACCTTGCCTACTGAGGAATCTTTATCATATATATTAACAGTGCCATCATTCGAGTAAAACGTAACATTGGAGACTTTAGAAGAGGATTTTAAATCCACAACCTCACGCATTGATGGTGCTGATGTCATCACCAAGTCATCAATCTTTGTATGATGCAGAGTCAAGACCTCTGTTGATACAGTAAGATTATTAAGCTTAGAATTCATTAAACGGGTAGCTCCAAATATTTTTGCTTTTTTATATACGGTCAGGTTATTTGCTTCTAACGACCCAAGCAAATTCAGATTATCTAATTTCACGTTTTCCATTACTGTATTCCCTTTTATCCTAGCAGAACTTATGTTTCCATTTATTATGCGCAAAGAGCCAATGCATTCTAGCTCTCCATCAACCGAGACATTCTCTAATACTGTATAGCCCTTTATTTTCAAATCACCATCAACCTTTATATTTTTAATTGGCGATTGTGGATTTAACACCTCAAGATTCGATTTAAAATTTTGATTAGAGATTTCCTTGCTACCATCTAGTATAATACCATCTGCCTTTGCATAAGAAGCAATAAAAATAACAGATAGAGCAATTAGCTTAACAACCTTCATAACAATTTCATCAACTTATTGTAAAGTCGTATTATTATCCACTCTCTTCACAATATCAACAACCAAATCAATCAATGCATTAAATTCATTTGCAATATATATTTCATTAATTTTTTTCAAATGTCTTTCTAAAATAGCAAGGTTTGTAGATGGCACATTGCTTAACAAAATATCGGGATGAGATGTAGACTGTAAAGAAGCGTCACTTGATATCAACTTCTCATGAATCTTCTCGCCTGGACGTAGACCAGTAAATTGTATTGCTACATCCACGTCTGGTTTCAAGCCAGCAAGCTGTATCATCCTGCGTGCAAGCTCTAATATGCTGATAGATTCACCCATATCTAGCACAAATACATGTGCACCACCTTTGTTTTCCTTTAGCGATGCAGACTGTAACACCAGACCTACTGCCTCAGGTATCGTCATAAAATAACGAGTTGCTTCTGGATGAGTAACAGTAACAGGCCCACCGCCCTTAATTTGCTTTTCAAATAATGGAACCACAGACCCATTAGATCCAAGCACATTACCAAATCTCACTATGCTTACATCCAAAGACTTAGTTGCAAACGCTTGACAGCATATTTCTGCGAATCGTTTAGTCATACCCATAAAGCTTAGTGGCTCAACAGCCTTGTCTGTAGAAATAAAGATAAATCGTTTAACAGAATATTTTTTTGCTAATCTAAGCAAGTTGATTGTACCGAAAACATTAGTCTTAACAGCTTCAATTTTATGAATCTCCAAAAGAGGCACATGTTTAAGGGCTGCCGCATGAAACACAATATCTGGCACAAACTCTTCAAACACAGCTGCCAGCGCCTTCTCATCCCGTATATCTATAAGATATGGTATAACATAAAGCTCCGGACACTTAGACTTGATCTCCTGCTCTATTTCGTAAAGCAAAAATTCTGAGTTATCTAGAATACCAACTTTAGCAGCCCCAAAAGATGCGATTTGTCTTACTATTTCAGAACCAATAGAGCCACCCGCTCCTGTGATCAATATGTTTTTACTATTTATACTGTCAGATATGCACTTATTATTAAGTGCCCTCTGGCTTCTTCTTAACAAATCTTCAATCGCTATAGGCTGTATACTAATACCATTACCTAAGTTATGTGCAAGCTCTGTGAGCATTGGCAGCCTTGATAAAGGTATAGCAAGCTCGTTCGCCTTTTCGATAATAGCCTGCAAGTTATTAAACGAATCTGCATCTGGGCTAACCAAGATACGTATCGGCCTAGATTTTTTATTTGTTAAAGATTCTATGATTGTTTCAAGATCTTTAAAGTCACCCAATATCGGCACTCCTAAAAGCACCCTGCCCTTATTAGATTTTTTATCAACTATACCAACTATTCTATATACAGCGGTTTCAGATCTCATTTCCTGTATAAATCTCTCGGCACTCTTTCCCAACCCAATGATAATCACAGGCTCTTTATAAATGCTGTGCACATTCATCAAATTAGAGATCTTAAAATTATTATCTCGGAGCATTCTATATAACAGTCTGGGAAGTGCAGCACATAAGATAAGCAGTATCCAATTTATAAAAATCACAGATCTAGGAAGCATTTCAAGGCGATTTATGAGAAATAATCCAACAGTGTACAAAAACACAACAAGAGTCGAATACTTCACATATTTTATAATATAATATATGTTGAAAAACGACCACACATCTAAATTGATTTGAAAAAAAACATTAGCTACCAAAGCTGCTACACACATGACAAACGCTTGGCTCAGAATTAATTCGATAGGCAAATCCAATATTGCATTCCCCAATCTCAAATAAAGTGCAAGGAAAGATGCAAGAATAGCAAAAGATAAATCTATAGATAACGATATCGCCCCTTTGAGCAGCGCTTTATTCATTTTGTATTGTCACTTTATAACTTAAAAGAATTCTACAATGAGAGACGCATATAATCAACACATGATCTCATTATCACTACCGACCTTTAAAATGTCTTACAGTCTTAACAAATGCCTCTATAAGATCAGAATCTTTTACACCAGGTGTGATCTCCAAAGTAGACGAAGCGTTGACGTTACATGCTCTACATGAACGTAATGCTTGCTGTACATTGTATTTGTTTAACCCACCAGATAGTATCCACGGCATTTTTATTTCTATGTCCTTTAATACAGACCAATTAAATGTATCATCAGCATTTTCAATAAAAAGTTGATTTTTTGGCATAGCGTCAAATAGTATATAATCTGCCACGCCTTCATACTCTGCCCAATCACATGAAAAATCAAGCCCATTTTCTAGATATATAGTCTTGATAACTTGTATATTGTTAAAACGCTTTTTGATCTCTCGTATTTCATCAATACCTGCATTATCATCAAGCTGCAAGTAGTCGGGCTTGATTACAGAAATCACTGATTTTACAAGCTGCATAGATGGATTAACCATAACAGCAACTTTTTTTATATTTTCTGGCAACAAAGTGCTAAGCGCTTCTGCCCTATCTATACTAATATTCCTAGAAGACTGGTCGTAAAACACAAACCCTACCATGTCTACATGCATTTTAATACATGTATTTAAAGCATCTTGTGTAGTGATTCCGCATATCTTAATCATTTCCAGATCATGCCCCTCTTATACAACACCTATAATATATTTGTACTACACAAAATATTGCATTGCAATATTTTACAGACACTTAAGGGATATAATTATGCTTTTAATACCATTCAATAGATGTTATGATCTGTGCAGATAATAGAGATATTTATAACATTGCAATATGAAGAACTCTAAAACCAAATACACAGGTCTCGAAAAAGCGGCCATTTTGATGATGTCTGTGTCTCAAGATACAGCTGGCAAGATACTTGCTTTACTAGAAGACGATGAAATCAAAGAAATTTCCCAAGCTATGTCTCAGCTTGGAGCTATACCTAGTGAAGCAGTAGAAAAATTGGCTAATGATTTTAATAATGAGATTAATGCCTCTGTCTCAATGGTAGGTAACTTACAGAATACTGAGAGGTTGCTACGTAAACTACTAGGCAAAGAAAAGGTAGATAGCATATTAGAGGACTTAAGAGGCCCTGCAGGACGTAATATATGGGATAAGCTAAGCAACATAGGTGAAGATGTATTAGCACAATATATCAAAAATGAATACCCTCAAACATCTGCAATGATTTTAAGCAAGGTGCCAGCATCTCAGGCAGCGAATGTGCTCAAAATGCTGAGTCCTGAATTTGCATTTGAGATTATGAAACGTATGATACTGATTGACCCAATCAAGAAAGAAGTTTTAGAAAAAGTTGAACGCACTCTAAAAATGGAGTTTATAGGTAGCCTCACCAAAACACAAAAGCATGACACCAGCCAAGTAATGGCAGAGATTTTCAATACATTCGACAGATCTACAGAATCTAAATTTATGGAGATGTTAGAAAGCTATGATACAGATGCTGCTGAGCGTATTAAAAGACTTATGTTTACATTTGATGACATTAAGAAGATTGATGCACAAGGTATACAAGCTATTCTTAAAGTTGCAGATAAATCTAAATTAGCACTCGCATTAAAGGGAGCTGGTGAAGAAATTAGGAAAAAATTTATCGACAATATGTCTCAAAGAGCTGCTAAAATATTGCAAGAAGAGATTGAGACCATGGGTCCTGTAAGAATTAAAGAGGTGGATGAGGCACAGGCTTCTATCATTACAGTCGCAAAAGACTTGATATCTAAAGGCGAAATAGATGTCTCTGACGCTGGAGATGCAGATCAACTGATATATTAAAAGACATGAAGATCAATAAATTTAACTTTGTAGATTTTAAAGACTTCTCTAAAAATACAGAGCAGTCTAATTTGGAAGATCTGCTTTTAAAAGCCGCAAATGATCCTAAAGGCGATATATATATTGAGCATTCAGAAACTGTTAATCCCAACGTTAAACCAGTGTCTGAAGAATCCCAAGAGATAAGCGATCAACCACTCACTCTGCATGATGAAGTAAAGCCCGAAGTGCCTTCAGATTTGCAAGCTAAAATCTTAGAACAAAATGAACATATACAAGCTACACTGATGGAGCTTAGAAGCTTACTTGTTACCATAGAAAAGCAGCAAGAATCTAATCTACTGGATGTCTCAAAAAAATGTGCAGCTTTTGCATCAGCAATTACCACCAAGATCTTTCGAGATATAAAATTTAAAGATATAGTGCAATCCGTGATGATCGTTCGTATAAACGACGTGATAAACAGATTTGCTGATCTTTCTACACTGAATATCTCGATCCCAAAGTTAAGCAATACATTTAAAAAAGATCTGATCGAATCTATTAAAACAACGGCAAACAAGCTAAATATAGAAATCACAGAACACGAAGAAGAATCTAGCAAAGTCGGTGTAACATGGGAAAACGGCAAGGTTGAAATCAACATAGATGAGACGCTTGATGAGATAGACAGGGAAGTGCGAAAAATTGATACTACAACGTGATTATATTCAAAACATTCTGCAGATTTCGAGATATACGATAAAAAAAGCAAACATACTAAAAACTCAATTGTGGATATATACATAGCTATGGTGTAATATCAGGCTTGAGTATTAAGTATTGCAGGTAATCTTATGAATAATAACACTATAACTTTGCCGCACAGATTATTCCCATTTATATGGCATTTTTTAAAACACTATAAGCTTACAGTATTGCTATATGTTATGCTTGCCCTGGCCGCTGGGTTATGGGGGCCCTTAAACAGCGTGCTTGTAAAACAACTGATCGACTCATTGGCAGTTGTATCAAATGACGATACATCATATATACTATGGCCAGCGGCTTTGATAGTGCTAAATTTTCTGCTTTTTGACAACATTACATGGCGTAGCATCAACTATATTTGGGCAACCTTGATACCAAAGATACAAAATCAAATCATTGCAGAAACTATGGATTATGCCCTATCTCATTCACATAATTTTTACCAAAACAACTTATCTGGCAAGATCTCGAAGAAAATCACAATTTTAGTAGATGGAGTAACCACGATAATAACATACTCATCTGCAAATTTTCTCCGTGGATCATCATTATTATTTGCAGGCTTTATAGCAGCATACTTTGTTAATTCAATATTCTTCTTCATACTAATCTCATGGTTTGTTTTCTTTGCTGGAATAAGCGTGTTTATGTCTAGAAAGTTGGTAGCACTTTCTGATAGATTGGCTCATGAAGAATCCGTTGTGGTTGGAGAACTTGTAGATTCGCTCGCAAACAATCAAAATGTTCGGATCTTTTCTAGAAAGTCTTATGAATCCATTCGTATGCTGCCTTTTTTTGGAAGACAAAAACAAGCTTATGTAAATACAAATTTATATAGCACACTACTTAGTCTCTTCCAAGGCATCTTGATTGCTATCATGATCGGATTCTGTATGTTTGCACTTATGCATCTTCATAAAAATAATTTAGTGACTGTTGGTGACTTCGCACTAATTTTAATGCTTTCTATAGATACTGCAAACATGATGTGGTTCACAATGTTTCAAGTAGGTGAATTCAATAAGGCAGTGGGACGCAGTAAGCAGAGTCTTATATCCCTCATATCACCAATTGAAATCATAGATAAAAAAGATGCGTATAATCTAAAATGTAAAACTGCCAGCATCACTTTTAAAAATGTACGATTTAACTATAAAGATGCTGAAGCGCTATTCGAGAATAAATCTATCACAATACCAGCAGGCCAAAAAGTTGGGTTAGTTGGTTACTCTGGTAGTGGCAAATCCACATTTGTAAACCTGATATTGAGGCTATATGACGTTACAAAAGGCAAAATCTTAATAAATGAGCATGATATAAAAAACATCACACAAGATTCATTGCGTGAACATATAGGGATGATACCTCAAGACCCGTCTATGTTTAACCGAAGCATAATGGAGAATATTCGCTATGGAAAAATTAATGCAACTGATGAAGAAGTAATAGAGGCAGCAAAAAAAGCTCATGCACATAACTTTATATGCAAATTACCCTATGGATACAACTCGCTCGTTGGAGAGCGAGGCATCAAGCTATCAGGTGGTCAGCGTCAGCGCATTGCGATTGCGCGAGCAATCTTAAAAAATGCGCCAATTTTAATAATGGATGAGGCAACAAGCCAGCTTGATTCTGTTACCGAAGCGATGATTCAAGAGTCGCTATCTGGCCTAATGCAAAATAAAACTACTCTTGTGATCGCACATAGACTATCCACACTGCTTTACATGGATAGGATTTTAGTATTCGATAATGGCCGCATTGTAGAGGATGGGCCTCACCAAGCGCTACTATCAAATGCTGGCCTTTACAAAACTTTATGGGATGCTCAAGTTGGTGGTTTTTTACGCGATAACGAGGGTAATAATGAATAAATTGATTGATTATCAGTTATTAATTATGCTATAATACAGAAAGATAAATAAAAAAACACAAAATAGATGAAAGACCAAACTCAAAATCAAAATGAATTAAATAATCAATTATATAAATATATCGCAAATGGTCAGATCGATGATGTAAAGATGTCACTAGCAAAAGGCGCAGATGTTAATGCTGTTAATCATTCTGGACAGTCACCTCTTCATTTGGCAGCAGAAAATGGCAACGAAAAAGTTGTTGAGCTATTGATAGGAAAAGGCGCTAATGTTAATGCTGTTGATAAGGATGGATGGTCACCTCTTCATTTGGCAGCAGAAAATGCCCACGAAAAAGTTGTTAAGCTGCTATGCGCTCATGGTGCAAACCCATGCCTTGCGAATACTTTTGGCGCAACTCCTCTTAATCCTGCCACAGAGAATCAAGCCTTACAATCTTACTTAAAAGAATATCAAACTAACTGGAACAAATTATTCGATGGAGCTAAGAGTGGGAATAAGCAAGATGTGCAAGAAGCTCTAAATGCAGGCGTAAATGTTAATGCTGTTAATAATGATGGACACTCAGCTCTTCATTGGGCAGCAGACAGTGGCAATATGGCAATTGTTAAGCTATTGATAAAAGAAGCAGCAGCTGTTAATGCTGTTGATAAAGCTGTTAATGCTGTTGATAAGTATGGAGACACACCTCTTCATTGGGCGATAAGAGCTAACCACACAGCAGTTGTTGAGCTCTTGATAGAAACAGGCGCTAAAGTTAATGCTGTTGATAAGTATGGATCCTCACCTCTTCATTTGGCAGCATTAAATGGCAACGAAAAAGTTGTTGAGCTATTATGTACTCATGGTGCAAACCCATTCCTTCAGAATAGTAAAAGCAAAACTGCTCTTGATCTTGCTCAAAAGCATACAGCTGTTCAAAAGCATTTGGAAAAGTATCAAACTAACTGGAACAAATTATTCGATGGAGCTAAGAGTGGGAATCAGCAAGCTGTGCAAGAAGCTCTAAATGCAGGCGTAAATGTTAATGCTGTTGATAATGATGGATGCTCACCTCTTTATTGGGCAGCAATAGATGGCAATATGCAAATTGTTAAGCTGTTATGCGCTCATGGTGCAAACCCATTGCTTGAGAATAGTGATGGCGACACTGCTCTTGATCTTGCTACAGAGAATCACGCCTTACAATCTTACTTAGAAGAA
>JAJTIA010000075.1 GCA_021299995.1 Candidatus Jidaibacter sp.
GGTTTTATAATCATTTTCAAAGTCAACCCATCTCGCTTGACGATTCACATAATCTTCCCACTCGTTGGTGTATTTAAGCACAGATGTTCTACAATAGTCATTGAAGTTGCCTATGCCATATTTTTCTATATCTACTTTACCAGAAAGATTTAGATCTTTTTCTGCCGCCATCTCAGCAGGCAGGCCATGGCAATCCCAACCGAATCTACGCTCCACTTTATTGCCAAGCATTGTCTGAAAACGCGCAAATAAATCCTTAATAAAACCTGTAAGCAAGTGACCATAATGAGGCAAGCCGTTTGCGAATGGAGGACCATCATAAAATACAAACTCTCCTTCGCCTCTCACACTCTTTTCAAATGTGTTCTCAGCTTTCCACTTTTCAATAATTTGGATCTCAAGATCAGCAAAATTCGGGTTAGCTATTGTTTTAGCATAAGGCTTATATTCTTGAGTCATAATAGTACTGATTATATATAGAGTGTGAGCAGTATAATACAGTATCAGAATTTCTCAATATCTTATAGAATGTAATTTTCACCTTTCTATATTATTATCACTCTCACGCTTTGTAGACGCACGCTCTGCAAATGTTTTGATAGATTCATTTTTAATATCCATATCACCGATTTTTTCCTTGGAAGAAAGCACAGATAGCGCATTACAAATATTATCCATTGTCACCCTATCTCCTCTTGTTAAAAACATCTTTTTCAAACATTCACATATTGCATCAAAAGCAGCATATATGTAATTTACAGCATGATTTTCTTTTGTGTACTTAAGCTCTTTACCTATATCTACAATCTTTAGCGCCATGTCAAAATCGCATTTCTTGAGTAGTGTAGCAGCATCCATATCAGAGGTATTACGATATATACCTTCCATTACTTTATCTATCTTACGAGCGATTGTGTAAGAGCTAGCTTTATCAAATTTAGTATTTTGAAGCGTTATGATTTTAGAGTCTGTATTAATCTCTTGAATCAACTTGTTATACTCCCGCTTTATCACTGCTTTGCTATTTTTATGTAGATCCCACTCGCCATAACTCTCATGCAAATTTATAAGGTCAGCTAGAAAAGCTTCTCCTTTCAGAGCGTATAACTTTTTACATGTTGCAGAGATATCGCGTTTACGATATGGAGCCATATTTATCATATATGTAATTGGCGGTTTCATACTCTCTATCGTCAAACTCTTTTTTTCAGCCCAAACAATTGGATCTTCGCCTTCTATAAGTTTGTTATTGTCAACCGCCCATTTTAATGGATCCACTAGTTGTTGACATGGCGCAAATCTAGGCGCTTTATTGATTTGATATTTCCATTCTACAGCCCACGCAATGGGATCTTCACCATATATCTTAAAACCTTTTTCTACAGCCCAAACAATTGGATCTTCACCTTGTATTTTGTATCCATAATGTACTGCTACTGCTATTGGGTCTCCCCCTTCTACAAGCTTTGCATTCTTTAAAGCCCAAACAATAGGGTCTTTGCTTTTTATTTTTATACCACAATCCACTGCAAAACGTATAGGGTCTCTACCAAAAAAATCTTGACCATCATTGGCTCTTTGCTCCACTTTTTTAATCAACAATTCTGGGATTTGTGCTGGTATTATGTAGTAGTCCATTTCTCTTAGTATTACAAACTCTATAGGATCCATACCATCTATCTTTATATGATTTTTAATAGCATATTCCATTGCACTATCTCCATCTATCTGGATATTTGCAATCATAGCAAACTTCACAGGATCCATCCCATATAATCGATCTTTTTTAGCAATCGCATCTTTTATTCTTGTGCTCAATTCTTTAGAAACTACATCTTGAATTCCTGAGATTTCTGCCGTAAAGTCTAAATTATAATATTTTTTACCTTCCTGCTTAGCCGTCTCTTCCTTTTTTTGATCTACATCTAATACACCGATCATAACACTGACATCCTCTTGGTGTTTTGCCATGTTAAGCTTAATGTTAGAAACCCACCTATCCCAGAGGGAAGAACCTTTTGGCTTATACTCTGATACCTTGATGTCAATAATTTCATTAATCTTATGTATTGTTACAGCGCCTTGGATCACAACTAGTGCTTCCTTCAAATTGCACTGATCCAATTCAAGTGCAGTTGTCTCACCCTCTAAAAGAAGTTCTCTATACAACCATGCTATTCTACTTATTCTATTCATAAATGAGTTGAAAAATGACATATAAGGTCTGCTTAAAAATGCAAACTGCTTTTCGGGCATAACTCTTTCTACACCTGTTATTTTTCCATCCTCTTTAACAAAATCCCAGCCTGTGAGGTCACCTACAAACATAGCAGCTGCCAATTTCGCCTCGATAGAATCTAGCTCACCTATCTCTTTATAAATCTCTTTATAAATCTCTTCAACAATCTCGTTGATTAGTTGCGCATCAATCATATTTTTCTCCTCAATCTCATATCCTGCAATACACTAACACACGTATAGTTAACCGCCGGTTAATTTGTTGTATTTGTACAATCTATTACAAATACTTATTATCTCTTTATACCAGTATCAACATCTGCAGATTTTTCCAATTTCTCAACATTTGTATCTGTACTCGCGGTCGGAGACTTATCTTTACCCACTCTTTCGGCATGAGTCTCTTGCTTTGTGTTTCTCCCACCACCTCCAATATGTGCCACCCAAGATTTTACTACACCAAAATAAGATCTATCATTATCCGCATTAAATGATTTACCTACTGCTTCTAAAGATTCTATTGCATCTCTCATACCAAGTGGCTCAAATTTTCTAGATTCTAGAACGCGCCCTTTGTCTACTAACTTGACTGCCAAATCTATATCACATTTTTGCAATAAACTTTTAGCACTCATCTCAAATTCTCTACCTCTACCAGTAACAATATCAGCCTCAGCCGTCATAATCTTCTCTCCCTCAGGTAATAAGCTATGAACAATCTCATTATACATTTTCTTAATCAAATCATTTAAGCCACCTGTGTTACGTTCTAGACTACTTCTTGTATATTTTTGATGATCATGCTGATATAAATTTAGCATAACCTCCAACAAACCCTCTTTCGCTCTTTGATCTAACTTAGAGATATCTAAGTCTTTTAATACAACAATAATAGCATCTTTAGCTGGGTTTTTAGTATAACCTTCTCTGACTTGATCATGATATGCAAGATATAATGGATGAGAATCTGATCCCATAGATTTATTATTTTCTATCGCCCAAGCTATTGGATGCTTACCTTCAACTTTCATCCCCCTATCATATGCATATTCCAGAGGCTTCATCATATTTATTCGTGCATCACGCTGATCAGCCCAAGCTATGATATCTTGGCCCTCTATTTCTGTCTCCCCTGCATTAAGAGCAGACATAACTATTTGATTGATATTGCCTTCCATACAAACCTCAAAATATATCTTTATATTATTGAACTGTAACAAGCTTTGGTTAACCAATAATTAACAAACATTATATAGATGATAAAATATTAGAAAAATCACAGCTCATCTCTACCTTCACACACATGAACTTGCTTCTATATTTGCTCGCAATTTTTACTAAATCTTTTTCCGTGGTCACAATTGCTAAACCATCCGAATCTCGTATTATCTCTTCAATGTCAGAATCTGAATAGCCATAATGGTCATCATACACTATAGATTTCACAATATCAGCGCCCAAAGATTGCACGGTCTCAATGAATATATCTGGGTTTGATATCGATGATAGCGTAACCACTTTTTTGCCAGAAACATCTGCGTCGCAAACAAATTGAGCCTTAGCCTCGAAGTCGCATTTGATATCACTATCTAGCTTATTATAGCCAACTAAGATTTTTAAATCCGCTTTACCAGCAGCGGCGCTAAAAGGCTCTCGTAACGGGCCTGCTGGCAATATAAAGCCATTGCCAATACCATACTCAGCGCTGATCAACAATACATTAAAGTCTTTATGTATTGAATTATTTTGATATCCGTCATCCATAATCACAACATCAGCACCATCTAAAATTGCACGTTCAGCAGCTTTAACCTTACTGCAAGAAACATATGTAGGCGCATATTGAGATAAGATCAAAGCTTCATCACCAACATCCCTATAGTCTGAATCTTTCCGCACTTTTATCACATCTAGTGAGATACTCTTTCTAGCATAACCCCTAGTGATTATTGCAACATTATGTCCACCCGCATTTAACGATTTAGCAAGAACAGCACAAATAGGTGTCTTACCACTACCACCTACTATTGCATTTCCTACACATATCACATAAGCGCCCACTTTTTTCGGACGATTGATAATATAAAAAGTCACTAAATGACCTATCCAATATAAAAGCGAAAAAGGCAACAAAGCATAGTTTAACATACTTCGCTTTTTCCAAAATCTGCGAATCGATGATTTATCGAATAATTTATTTTTTAAGATCATCAAAGAAATGTTTCACTTTATTAAAGAAGCTTTTAGATTCAGGGGTACAGCTATCGCCACAATCTTCATCAAACTGACTGAGAATCTCTTTCTGCTTTTTGGATAGATTAACAGGGACCTCGATCTTCACATGCACTATCAAATCGCCGCTTCTGCCAGATTTCATAATCGGCATACCTTTGCCTTTCATCCTAAACTGAGTGCCATGCTGAGTGCCTTCTGGAATCGTAAGTTTTGACTTACTACCATCTATTGAAGGTACTTCAATCGAGCCACCGATCGCCGCTGTAGACATCTTAATTGGAATCTCGCAATGCAAATCCGCACCGTCTCTAGCAAACAAATTATGCTTCTTAATAGAGATAAATATATACAGGTCACCAGCTCTCCCGCCTCTTTTACCAGCCTCACCTTCTCCTCCGAGCCTCATTCTTGTGCCTTCCTCAACACCGGATGGTATATTCACACTCAATGTACGATGCTCTGCAACAGTACCCTTGCCTTTACACTTGCCACATGGATCTGCTATCATCTCTCCTGTTCCACCGCATGTATGACATGTGCGCTCCACCATAAAGAAACCCTGCTGCATCCGCATCCTACCGGCACCCTGACATGTAGAGCATTTAGCAACTTTACCACTCTTGCTACCAGAACCTTTGCATGTATCACATTTTACGTCTGTGCGGAATTGTATCTGATGCTTGCCACCATGGAATGCGTCCTCCATAGAAATAGTGAGGTTATATCTTAAATCTGAGCCACGGTTTACTTCTTCTGCAGGCGCTCTACCTCTACCACCACCCATAAAATCATTGAATATTCCTCCAAAGATGTCTGACAAGTCGTCAAAGCCTTGGCCATTGAAGCCGCCTCCTCCTCCACCGAATCCGCCTGAACCGGCATTTTCAAATGCAGCGTGGCCAAACCTATCATATGCTGCACGCTTTTGCTCATCTTTTAATACTTCGTAAGCCTCATTAATCTCTTTAAACTTTTTTTCTGCTTCTTTATCACCCTGATTTCTATCTGGGTGATATTTCATCGCAAGCTTACGATAGGCTTTTTTTATATCATCTTGTGATGCATTTTTCTCTACACTTAATAACGAATAATAATCTTGCTTACTCACCTTATAACTCTCATAATAAAATAAAAACTTTACACCTATAGATAGTTAAAAACTTCAACTTCTCAAGTACCTTGATTGTAATTTTCAATAAAAAAAGGGACATATGTCATGCCCCCTTATTATAGAAGAAGATTTCAACATTCAAGCTTAGAACAATAATCTTGTTCCAACCATTGCTACATAACCGTTATCCTTTGCACCTGTAGACTCTTTAAATTCAAATGCAGACAAAGTTACATAAGGCAAAAATCCTGGAGCAAGCTTATAATCCATATCAAGTGCAATGTGATTAAACTTGTTATATTTTGTATCAGCAAATTGACTCAAAGCAACAAAAGGACCAACTGCACTATCCTTAATTTGCTTACCAAGTATCTCTATCCCGCCAGCTTTCTTGCTGTTCAAATATGTAACGCTCGTACCAAATTTATCGATATCTTGGCTAGCACCAATTGTAAAATACTTAGAGCCATGACGAGCACCAGCGATCTTATCTTTTAATGTCAAAGAATCAAACCAGCTCCCATATGTGCCGCCAATTTTGAAGTCTTTATATCTCACCATTAATCCAGCTTCAAATGCCTTAAGATCATTGACATAGGCTAATTTCGCCTTACCAATCTCACCAGCAACACCTGTTTTTATGCCATAGTCTTTATTAAAACTTTTTTCATATACAAAGCCACCGCTTATCACATTTCTGAATGTCGCAGGGTTTTTAGATCTTGAAGCATCGAATACAGGGCCAGCATTTTTAGGCGCCATACCTGTTACAGTACCTGTACTATCCATATCCGGTATGTAAGAGACTCCAATAGTGAGCTCGTTCAAGGGCTTTGTAAAAAAGTTGATCTTAGGCGCATCTGAATAATAGTGGCCAGAGTAGTTAGAAGGGAGGTTAGGAGACATAATCATCTCAATGCTTCTTGTACTTTGCATACCACCTAAAGCACCTGCTAATGTATCGTTAGGCGGAGAGAATGGTAATGCAGTTAGGAATATTGCATTAGTTCTTTTTGTTTGATCTGTTAACCATTGAGATGCAAAACCCTCTACACCCCAGCTACCTTTTGCTAGGTTTACCGTATCCATCTCAAATAAACCACCAGCACCTGGTGTACTTCCTGCTTCAATACGACCAAATTTATCGTTTTGAAAGTATACCATCACCTTATCAGCAAAAGTAGTCTCTTTGTTTGTCGCGGGACTTGTATCAGCATGAAATCTTATCATGCCCCCATAAGTCACTCCTTCTTTCATCTTACCATCTACGTGTAAATCAAATTTTGTATCGTTTGCAAAACCACCATTGCTTAACTTAACACCTGATGCAGGATTAC
>JAJTIA010000019.1 GCA_021299995.1 Candidatus Jidaibacter sp.
GCATTATGTCATTCAGCCCCTTGCGATCCACTATCTCTTTAAACCAAGCGTGATTTTTAGAATGCACATCATAGTAACGCTCTTCACCATTAACTTCGATCAAATTATCTCTATGGTCCTTACCAAATGGATTTTTCTTAGTATATGCATCTCTTATAACTTCAGCATTTTTTTGGTCAATACCCTGCCATGCAGACCTAAATTCATTAAAAGAACGCAACACCTCTCCATTCGATGCAAGCAAAAATGCATCATCCTCTAAAGATGTAAAATATTCTTTCAATTGCTCACTTTTTATTTCAAGAAGAGTCTCAAAGCTTGATGTATAATTATGCGTCACCGTATCTTTCATCCAAAACATTGCGATCACAGCCATACTCATACTGCAAAACAAAGAGGCAACCGATATAATCATCGGAATCCTGTAGGAAAGCTTATTGAATTTTTTAAATAAACTACTCATATCGCACATCGCAATTAGATATTACAATACGATTAAAGTACAATATTATCTATTTATCAAGCGAATAGAGATTTTTTAATACGCTTTATAGTTTCTCGACTCTAATATTATCGTTTGTATAAACGCAAATATCCGCAGCAATTTTCATCGATGCCTTTGCAATTTCAAGCGCAGAAAGCTCAGAATGCTGGGCAAGAGCACGTGCAGCAGATAGAGCATAATTTCCACCAGACCCAATAGCTGCAATAGCATTTTCAGGCTCGAGCACATCTCCTGTGCCAGACAATATCAACATCACATCAGAATTAGCTACAATCATCATAGCCTCTAGTCTTCTCAAGTACTTGTCTGTACGCCAATCTTTTGCAAGCTCTACGCATGCACGCATCAACTGATTCGGATGTTTTTCGAGCTTGGCCTCCAATCTTTCAAAAAGAGTGAATGCATCCGCTGTAGATCCTGCAAAGCCACCTATTATTGTGCCATTGTTAAATTTACGTATCTTGTTTGCAGTAGCTTTTACAACAGTATGACCCATACTTACCTGACCATCACCAGCTATAACTGTCTCACCATTTTTTCTTACACACAAAATCGTAGTTGCATGCCATGAAGTGTTGCTCATATAAAACCCTGTAATTTATGTTAATGAAGATAGTTTTAAAAGAGAATTTTTAATAAGCTCTTCAATCTCTATATTATCATTCTCTCCGTTCATCTCTGTAACCACTTTAAACGCATCAGTCCTAGCAAAGCCTAAACCTACAAGCGCATCAATCGCATCACTGGTGTTAGATTTATACACAACACCACTTCCAGCAGCTTGTGATTGCACCATAGTTACTACACCTGCGATCTCTTTATTGTTTTTCAGCTCTATCACTATACGCTGCGCAATCTTGGCACCTATGCCAGAGATTTGCTTGAAGGCCTTATCATCACCAGAGAGTATGGCCATTTGTATGCTAGAGATTGGCATTGAACTTAGTATATTAAGCGCCATCTTCGCACCAATACCTTGCACACTTTGAAGCAAGTTAAACCACTCTTTTTCATGCATACTCTCAAACCCGTATAAGGATATTTGATCTTCTCGCACTATCATCTCGATAAATAAGCTTAAAACGGAACCTATCGATTTAGTAACCAACACATCACTTGAAACAAATGCTTTGTATCCCACACCCATCACGTCCAATAGAATGTAATCAGAACCGATATAATCTAGCTTCCCAGTGAGTTTCCCTATCATCTCAAATAAAAAAAGTTGTATTCTTAGATAAATTTATACAATAAATATATTGAAACACCATACAGTTTATGCATAATGCACTAAATAAATGCCCGCGTGATGGAATTGGTAGACATAACGGACTTAAAATCCGTGGAAGGTTACTTCTTGCCGGTTCAAGTCCGGCCGCGGGTACCACCCAACTTGGTACTCCTGAAGGGTTCTTAATCAATGCCTATTTCTCATGCAGCGCAACTAATAGATGGTATAGAACAAGCGAATGCCTTGTACGCCAATCTCAAGCATGAAATCTTAAAATTATCACAGCTCTCTATTATACCAAAGCTTTGCGTCATACTTGTTGGAGATGATGATGCAAGTCACATATATGTAAATCGTAAAATTGCCAAAGCAAAAGAGATAGGTATAGAAATTGAAGCACATTCTTTAGAAAAAGACATCAAAGAGCAAGATTTGTTAAGCATCATAAATGCTGCGAATCACGATCCATATATTAATGGTATATTGGTACAGTTACCATTACCCGCGCACATCAATCAGCACAAAGTCATTAATACAATAGATTACAGAAAAGATGTTGACGGCTTCACAGTACATAATATAGGTCTTTTAAATTCATGGATGGATTGCTTGGAACCATCCACACCACAAGGTGCATTAATGCTAATACATAGCGTATTAGGAGCAGATTTAAGCGGGAAAAAAGCTGTTGTACTTGGCAGATCACTTATAGTTGGCAGACCAATGACAACTATGCTGATAAGGGAAAGCGCTACAGTCACACTATTACATTCTCGTTCAGTAGATATTGAAGCAGAATGCAAAGAGGCAGATATTATAGTATCTGCAGTCGGACAAACCCATATAATAAAGGCAGCACATGTTAAACCTGGCGCGTGCGTTATAGATGTTGGAATAAACAGAATTAATGGCAAAGTGGTGGGCGATGTTGATTTCGAAACAGTAAAAAAAGTTGCTGGCTCAATTACACCAGTCCCTGGCGGAGTTGGCCCTATGACTGTTGCATGTATGCTCTCTAACACAGTGAAAGCATGTAAAACCCAGCAATTATCTATATAACTTAGCTCCATTTCCACCAACACACTGTGCTGCTTTTTCTTTTGCGATCTCTTCTTCTGATTTTCTATCAATGTTTATATTTTGTACCTTAATCTCTTTCATCGCACCTTCAAACCTCTCTTTTTCCTCACCAGAAAAACATTCGGATAGGCGCACTTCTAGAAATTCAAATACAACACCATCTATCAATCGGCTACGCGGAAATGTTATTTGTTTATCCAGAATGCTTTTTTCATCATAAGTATCTCCGTTAAAATCTTGAGTACAGCCTGCAATCCTAATTGCTATCTCTTCTGCATTAAAATTAAAATCCCGCTCTTTTAATTTATCAAACAGCTGGCCTACCGTGATAGCCCGAGATTTATTTGTCATAGCACAAAACAATACCGGCTCCTGATCTCTAATAAGAAACTGACCTGCATACTCCAGCCCCAAATATTTAGTATATTCATCAATATACTGAGTAGTCTTTTTCATGCTTTGTTGCATATCTTTAGCCACGTTTTTTACAACATCCTGGGTAACTTCTATCTCTTGAATAGAACCATTTCGTTGATCATACTGTACAAGCGGCAGCTTTACACCATGTATGGATTCAAACATCTTCACTGCTAGTATAGCGCCCATCTTCTGTTCACTGTCAGCCTGTGCCTTAACAAATATACCAACAACCCCATCAATCTTAATATCAGCCGATACTTCATTCATATCTGTTGCATTAGTGCTGTTAATATGATCCTTAAGCTCTTTTAACGAACAATCTAACTCAGCACCATCTAATCTAGCCTTGCGTTTTGCTAACTTTCCAGCTCTTTCGGTATTTGCGTCTTGCTTGCTCACGTCAATAATAAAAGATTTTGACGCGTCGATCAATAAACCGCTACTCATACCATCTAATGAATATGTAGGAATTTTATGCCCAGCTACCAATAAAGTTGTTGAAGAAATTGAGCATCCGTTTGGAGAGACAAGTAAATCACCTTCTTTTAAAAACGAAGTATAATTTAGCTTATCATCCTCTATCTGAATTTTATTTAACGATTTTGCTAAAAGCTCACCTGATTGAAAAAGCTGATCAACTCTTTCGAAACCTTCCCTATTTCCTTGCATATCACACCTATCTCTCTGTTATTTACAGATTAGATGATATAGGCTATTCTATTAACAATTAGTTAATGCAAACAAAAAATATCCAAAATGAAGCAAAATAATCCTATTCTCCATTACTTCACAACTTATTGCTATTCTTTTAAAAACAATCGCGCAGAGTTAGCAAAGTCCATCGCATCCTTGCTAAAAGATGGTGCAGAAGTTATGGATATTGATATCTTCAGCCTCTTGAAACACAAGATGTACGAAGAAGCTCTGATGTGCATTGCATACAAAAAAACTCCTATCAATTACACAAAACTTTTGGGCAGCTGTATAGACCACGATGTCTCGTTAGACGCCTTCCGCTTTATTGCAGATATGTGCCCAGTCACACCAGAATTCCCAAAGCAGTACTATGATGAGGAGATTTTAGCAAAGTTCCAAGATCCTATCTCATACTATAAAATGAGAGATGCATGCCTTGCTCAAGCATTCCAACAAAAAGGGCATTCTGTAGATCACACCTCTTTTCCTTTGAGAATCAAAGATCAAGAGATGATATCAACCAATCTTTCATCAATCAATACAGAGATAGATTACAACACATTCATACACAAAATATTCAATAACAGAGTAGAAGAATTAAAACAAAATGGACGTGAGATAGTATCTTCCTATTCTATCTAACTTCTACAACGCTAATTCGCACATTTGCAAGATCATCAATATCTGCACTAATTGGCAGCTCATCTGCATCAAATCGTGCGTGTACATCAAATTCAAAATCTACAGAGATGTTTTTTCCAGCAACACCTGAAAATAACAATACACCAGTCGAATAATCAACAACCACATCTTTTTTTATGCCATCTGCATATACTGAAACAGTCCCTTCTACTGGTTTACTTATTATCCGCTTTACTTCGATATCGCCACATTTATATGTCTTATATAGTTGATACATACCTCCCATTGGCTCAATTTTTTGGCCTACACATTTATAATCATTCCAATCTTTAAAGCGGAAAGATATTGCCTTACCTTTATGAGCAATAAAAAATGCAATCAGCTCTTCCAGCTCTTGCTTAGAATCTATAGCAGCACTTAGGTTAAACCGATATTTTGGATGCTGCCATTGCATTATGCGTTCTTCATATCCATTTGAGATAGAGTGGACAATTGTTGAATACTCAGGTCCACCTACCGCACCTAGCGAAAGGTATTCTGGCAACCTGATATTTGAGAAATTACTGACCATCTTGATCCTCCAATTTTTTGTCGTTCATCATGTATTGCTCAACAATACGATCTATCTCTCTTTCGCTGCCTTCTTTTAGCAGTCCCCATTGCTTGACCAAACTTATTATCACCTCACAGTCCTCTTTTGAGATATCTTTGCGTTTTTGCTTTAAAGTCTTTTTTTGATCAACAAATGTGCGTTCTAGTGGCACTAAATGCCCCAAAGTAGAGCTTAGGCGCTGTAGCGTAAGAGATGCCCTATCTGACTGCTGCAATACTTTATAAAACTTTTCTTCATCGTTGATGTGTTGCCCTATTAGCTCAAGCAGGTGTGTTGTGATTTTGCGTGTATGTTCGGCAACATCTTTATGCTCCTTTGTGATATTCACTTTATCTGATTTTTGTTTTCCAGCCATTATACTAAAACCCGCTTTGAATAGTTATTTAAAGCGATGTTATGTAACTAAAGCATCAGATGGAAGTACTGCAAGAATTTAAAGATTGATTGTACACACACCAAACCTTTCAACAAACTACCAGTGTCAACCTACCGAGTCTGCATATTACTAAGAAGCTCTTTATCTTGTAATCTACATGCTACAGAGTTTATTATGCCCTCATATTTAGCATGAAAAATAGAAGGATGAGATATCACCGCAGAATCTATCGCTCTAGGTTTTTCAAATCTCAGATTATACAAAATAGATGCTTCATGTTCATGGCGTATTTCAAAGCCTGTAGCATTAGGAAATCTGCTTAACAAAGCTTTCATGTTCTCGCAATCTTCCTTAGAAATCACAATCTCCAAACCTGATTCAATATTAATAGAAATCTGAACATCAGAGACTTTCTCTAGCTCTTTATCAGTAAATTTAGTATCGAACAAATGAATCATATCCTGAATAAAACCTTTTTGTAGACAGTGCTTATTAGAAATTGAACAACTCCACTCTCCATGTTTTGGAAAAGAATAGTGTATAGACACATGATAATAAGCATCGACTGGTATTTTATACCTTCTGAAAGCAAGCATTTGAAACATCTGTTGTGGTGCATGTGGATATTCAGCATATATTATACTAGGATTATCATTAACATAACGCCCTATCTTGTGGAGAGCATCATAGTTTATTTTCAAAGCCCCTTCTATATTGGAACAAATTTTAAAAGCCTCAACATGAGTAAATGTTTTTAGGAAATGCACAAATTTACTTGCATCATTTCCATCAAAATAATAATTCCTGTCGTTTTTTAGCCTCAAAATCAATTCAATAGATTTGAGCTCATGTCTCTTAACCGCACCTAATAAACTATGCATGTGCTCTATAGGACCTTCTAATGAGCTAAAATATATGATAAAATTATGCTTCGTACTTGTACCATCTAACATACTTATTAATACATCTAAATGAAATATACTTGAAGTTTGAATCAAAGAATTAGTGCTTGTTCCTTTCATATTAATTGCTCACAAAGTTGAAAAATTTATTATGTTATCACGCTCATCCTTAGCCTTAAG
Organism: Candidatus Jidaibacter sp.; assembly: GCA_021299995.1. Classification (GTDB taxonomy): domain Bacteria; phylum Pseudomonadota; class Alphaproteobacteria; order Rickettsiales; family Midichloriaceae; genus JAJTIA01. Next base: position 6,646 of record JAJTIA010000019.1, read on the forward strand.
TACTGCTTTTGCATGGCTAGACATACCAGGATAATACGCATGTACAATTGATTGATGCTCTATAATCGCTTGATTGAATATATCACTCTCTATTTTAATATCATGTAATATAGATGTCTCATGCAGATAAGTCAGACTAAACTCTCTCAGTGCAGTGCATAAGCCCAAAAGCCTAGCAATATTAAGCATAGCGTCACTTAAATAAAGTGAGACACCAGAATGGAGAATAATACTAATATCAAATTTCTTTATTGACTTTAGCATATGCTCATTTCCAACAGAGAGATATGTATAAAGCAATTTACCAAAATGTTCCACATACGGCCACTGCTTATGGATTTCGATTGGACCATTTTCTGATTGCACAAACAATTTAAAATCAATCACACCAGTTGTTTTGATGATAGCATTCTTATGCTTCATTAAAATTTCAGCTTTATTATCGAGCAATGGGAAATCGCATGTTATTATATTTTGCGATTCTCCAAAAAAGTTATTTAAAAGCCTGATATATTTGTCTCCGATCTGGCATTTTGTAAAATCAATTTTCACTCTTTCTATAGACTTATACAAATTCAAAAATTCAATGATAAGCTCTATATCTTTAGCTGTTATATGATAATTACGCTTCACTTCAACAAAAAAGGTTTTTGGTTTATATGTCATATAAACTTTCATTTCTGCACCAAGTTGCTTTATCACATCAGCAACAGTGTTATGCTCTATGTCAGAACTTATATGATGGTTATAAATCTTATTTATAAGTCCACCAAAGAGGCTAACCCCCACTATACAATCTAATTTCTTATCATTAATTGCTGGTATATTTCTTGTTTGCACGCTTAATAAATCTAAAGGTTTGTTAGCATAAATTACCTATACAACTCAAAACACATTATATATTCAGATGTTTATTTTCTTCTAAATACATAATAATGCCTTGATCTCGAGTCAGTATCTGCCTGATACAAAACATCAAATCGCTCTTTCAGCTTTGATACAGATGCATAAAATTCTCTACTCTTCATTAGTAGATTTAATCTTACAGAGCACAATCTATTATATAATTGCCAAGCAAGATAGCGAGGCAAATATAAAAGGCAACTTTTATTTTAATATCCCTAAAATTGGCATACTCATTACGTGTTATAAATTACTTGCTTCATATACCATAATGCTCCAACTGAATTGGAGCATTTAGCTCTATTGAGTTGCTTATAGCATCCTCAAAATTGTCATAGTAAATATCTAAAGCTTTATACTCTTGATCTAAAAATTCTAAAACTATATCTGGGTTTTGTTTGTAATAAATTGCATGTTCAAATCCATCCAATAATTTAGTTTCAAAGGAAGGATGAACAATATTCTTTATATATAAAATCAGCTTTAAATCAGTATACTCATAAAATCTGGTGCTTATGTATCACAGCATTATTAATAGAATATTAAGGTATTAGTAAACCCGCTTTTTTGGAGGAACAGTGGTCACTTCATCTGTCATTGTAGTTAGAGTCACAGGCCTATAATCAATTTTAGAGTTACCTTTTTCATCCACCCAAATCAACGTGTGCTTCATCCATTTTTCGTCATCACGCTCTTGATAATCTTCGCGTGCGTGGGCACCTCGACTTTCTTTCCTATTTACAGCAGAATCTAGTGTTGCAATAGCTTGTGGTAATAGGTTTGCTAATTCTAACGCCTCTACCAAATCACTATTCCAGACCAAACTTCTATCACTGATTCCACCCAGATTTATAAATGAATGCATTGTGGCTTTGATCTTCTTGCAGCCTTCCTGCATAATATTTTCTGCGCGGAATACGTTTGCATGCTCCTGCATTGTAGACTGCATACTTCTTCTTACTGCAGATACAGGTAATTCACCCTTATTATTCAGCATCTTATCAAGTCTATCAAATCCGATATCAGAGACATCCTTTGCAACAGCTTTATGCGAGGCATTTGGCTTCACAATCTCAGCAGCCCTAATAGATGCAGATCTACCAAATACAATCAAATCTAGCAACGAGTTCGATCCTAGTCTATTCGCGCCATGCACAGAAACACACGCAGCCTCACCTATCGCCATCAAGCCTTCTACAACATTCATGGTATCACCTCTTTTTGTAAGAACTTCTCCTTGATAATTTGTAGGTATACCACCCATATTATAATGCACTGTAGGTATGACAGGTATAGGATCTTTAGTTACATCTACGCCTGCAAATATCTTTGCTGTCTCAGATATACCTGGCAATCTTTCGTGTAGCACAGACGGGTCTAAATGCGATAAAACTAAAGAAATATGGTCTTTTTTAGGCCCAACTCCTCTGCCATCTCTGATCTCCATGATCATCGATCTACTTACGACATCACGAGAAGCAAGGTCTTTTGCAGATGGTGCATATCGCTCCATAAAGCGCTCTCCATTTGCATTAATTAGATATCCACCTTCTCCACGCGCACCTTCTGTAATCAAGCAACCAGCACCATATATTCCAGTTGGGTGAAATTGTACAAATTCCATATCTTGTAGTGGTAATCCAGCCCTTACAGCCATACCCCCACCATCACCTGTACATGTATGAGCAGATGTAGCAGAAAAGTATGCCCTACCATATCCACCCGTTGCAAGTACCGTTATATGGGCCCTAAATCTGTGAAGTTTTCCATCCTCTAATGAGTAGGCAGTCATACCTCTACAAACACCGTCTTCCATAATTAAATCAAGTGCAAAATACTCAATAAAGAATTCTGCATTAAACTTAAGAGATTGCTGATACAACGTGTGCAAAATTGCATGACCCGTTCTATCTGCTGCAGCACATGTTCTCTGAGCAGGCTTACCTTCACCATACTCTGTAGTCATACCACCAAAAGGACGCTGATATATCTTACCACTTTCAGTCCTAGAAAATGGCACACCATAGTGCTCTAGCTCTAAAATAGCTTGTGGCGCATGTTGACACATATATTGAATCGAATCCTGATCACCCAACCAGTCCGAACCTTTGATTGTGTCATACATATGCCAACGCCAGTCATCATCCCCCATGTTACCAAGCGCAGCAGAAATACCACCTTGCGCCGCCACAGTATGGCTCCTAGTTGGAAACACTTTGGATATACATGCAGTTCTTAAGCCCTTCTCCGCCATGCCTAAAGTAGCTCGCAATCCAGCACCTCCAGCACCCACTACTATTACATCATATTGATGATCAACTATCTCGTAATTCTTCATACCATTCCCTTAGACTATTCTACTTAAAATATAAATTGTAAATATCGAGACTAATCCCCCTACTGTTGTGACAATATTAAAGCCCCACATCACAATCAAAGCACTAATTCTATAAGCCTTACATGAAATATAATCTTCAATTATCATCTGAAGCCCAAGTGTTGCATGATACATAAAATTCATTATGAACAGCACAGCTCCGAACACAGAAAAAGGAGAGCTTAGAAACCAAGGCAGCCCCTGTATTGGGGTAAGAAGCAAAGTCACTACAAATGTTACAAGCCACAAAACCAACGGAATCATGAAAATTGCTGTAACCCTTTGCTTAATAAAAAAGCTTGTACCATTGCCTGCAGCCCCTGTACCTTTTGCAACCTTAATTGGCGTGTATAAAGACATGACTAACCTACCAAACTTAATATAATGATCCATGTAAATGCTGTAAGCGCAACAGATGCAAAAAGGGCTATCCAGCCACTTATATGCAACCCTCTGAGAGAGAGACCTATATGCGCATCAAACAAAAGATGTCTGATCCCAGTACAAAAATGGTAGAAGACTGCATAACTCCAGCCAATTGCAATCACCATACCAAACGTACTACTGAAAAAGCGCCAAAACCATGTATCTGTAGGATTATTAGGAGAGAATGCAACGGATGTTATCCACCAAATCATCACAACAAGACCTATATAACTTACAACACCTGTAATTCTATGTAATATAGATAGTACAGAGCTCATCTGTGGCTTGTATATCCCTAAATGTGGGGAGATAGGCCGTTTGGAATTTTTATTAAGATACTGCATATTAATATAATAAATTAGATTGGAATATCGTATTGTAACTCTTATACTTTTCAAGAAGTTTTATTAGGCAATCATGAAATATAAGTAAAAGAGTTTATAAAAAGATACTTTATAGTCATATGATCTAACAAGATTAATAGGCATATGAAGCAAGATTTTACCTATACAAACTCTGTATATGACAGCGCAACATCATTTACATATACGTATTACAGCACTATCAGCACTCTCATCTATACACAAAATAGCGGTGATAGCCCTATAAATAATGAAGACACTCCTTACAAGCATAATAGCTTTTTATATATCAATGCTAGTCCAGCTATTGGTTTGTTACTAAATAAGGATGCACACTCTAAACCAACATATAACAAAGATACATTATTACATCTGCTCAATTTTATATATAAGTACTATAGCAAGCCATTTCATTATTATATACTGGCATTGATTGATGATGAAAAAATTGAATTAGTAGAAGAGTGGTTGAAGTACATACCATCATTAAAATCAACCCTGACACCTTATTTACATCACTTTATGGTCAAAAATAGAATCGATAAGCTCAATCCATTTGACCATATATTCAAATTGGACAAGTACAAATTAATAACCGAATTTTTATACTCAAACAAATCTATTATTTCAAGCTACCTTGAATCAATAGAATACAATAGCTTGCTAATCAACTATCCAGCAATTCAAAAGCATTGGAGTGCATTAACAAAACAAGAATCTAGTAACACAACAGTTACATCAGAATCTTTTGCTGCCGCTACCCTAAGTTATTATGCCAATCTAGATACATTGCTTGTTGAAAAGAGAAAAAACTCAACATTAAGATGGCCAAGTGCTTTTGAGATAGCGTTACTGGCTAATGACACAGTACTTAATTATTACGTACTATTATACAAAGAATATTCAAGTCGCACAAGCTCCTCTAATATATTGATTAGAAAAGAAATAATTAAAACATATATAAAATCAGATATCTCTAAACATGCATCTGAGTATAAATATAAGCTATCATCTATTATTGCAGAAAATATTAACCATCCTGTGATCATAGAATTAGCACCATGGGCATTTCACAGATCTAAAGCAGTATTATCATCTACATTAGAGAAATTAGACGATACCATTGTGCAAAGCCCAACAATTTTTATGGAGCTCATGAATCAAGACAAAGTAAATGTCTCATTACTACCATTTTTTCAAAATTCATTTATATATCATGCTTTGCTTGGTAGAAGCTTTGGATTAGATTATATAGAAACAGCTCGCATTTCTGGGTTAAAACAAAATATAGAATTTCAGAGTACAGCGCTCGCATTATCAAATAGAACCTTTAAAGCCAATCTCTCTAATTTATTTACAGCACATTCAGATTGCATTTGGAAAAACATGATACTCCAGCATTCTACTATATCGCCCTCAAGGCTAAGCCACATAAAAAAATTTGCCATGATGTATACAGTTGCCTCACACAAATTAAATACTGAATATAGAAGCTCTAGGATAAACCATAAGCTAATTTTTGATCAAGTTATGCATGCGGATGGCGTAGAGTATACAGAATACCATTTATTCAATCAATATCACAAACAGTACAAAGCAAAATACGATCTTCAACGAGACAATTTATTTCCTGAGTATATTCACAACCTATTTTCATCTATTTACCACTTTCTACAGAAGCGGTTCCCATTTATAGAATTAGAACAGTTTGTAGAATTTGCTCAATTACTTGAGTCCCAGCATAATGACAGCATATATTCTCATACAGATTTCAAATGGAAATTCACATCGATTTTAGGCAAAAGGCTACATCACTTGGAATTAGTACAATCTAGGTCACACAATCGTCCACGCGGAATTAGCAACTATAGCCCAAGATTTGTACATGCCTGCGGAGAAGAAAATAAAGTAAAAATACTTATGCATAAAACCTTAGAAAACGTTATAGCCTATATTGAAGCTCAATCACATAATTCATATTACATGCATCAATAAAATCCATGTACTTCCATAACGCTAAGATCCCTGTGTAATTTATACCTCATTAAAATTTTTCAAATGAGAGTACAATGTTTACAAAACTCAAAGGCATGTTAAATACAAAATCTAATCACTTTGCACACCAAGCTAATTCATATTATCTTCAACTCACATCTGCAAATTGGATGAGACGCGATTACGAAAAATTTGCTGATGAAGCCTATATAAAAAATGTGATTGCACACAGAGCAATTGCTATGATCTCACAAGCTGCGGCAAGTGTACAGTTTAGATTATTCGATATATCTCAACCACAAAAAAAGCTTATTCAACATCATCCTATTTTATCCATATTGTCTAAACCCAACCCTAAAGAGAGCGGTAAAGAATTTTTAGAATCATTATACACATACCTACAAATCTCTGGTAATGCATATGTTCTCGCCAACATATCAAAAACAAACATACGTCCTGTAGAGCTATATTCTTTAAGACCAGATAGAGTATCGATAGAAATGGGACATAACTTTCTACCAAAATCATATATATATAAGGTCGATCAAGAGTTTTACGAATATCAAGTAAACCCTTTGTCTGGCAAGTGTGTTATGATGCATGTTAAAAACTTCAACCCACTCTCCGACCATTATGGTCTATCTTCAATCGAAGCTGCGGCTTATAGCATAGATCAACACAACCAAGCTGGTGAATGGAACCAGGCACTACTACAAAATGGAGCAAGACCATCTGGTGCTATCATCGTCAAAAGTCATGATGGTGGTCCAAATCGATTGACAGAAAAGCAATATTCAGAACTCAAAAATATGATAGATGATGTGTTTTGCAGCCCTAAAAATGCTGGCAGACCAATATTGCTTGAGGGTGGTTTAGATTGGCGCGAAATGAGCATGTCCCCAAAAGATATGGACTTTATAGAATCAAAACACAGCTCTGCACGCGATATTGCCCTAGCTCTTGGCATGCCGCCACAATTATTAGGAATACCTGGAGACAATACATATTCCAACTTGCAAGAAGCACGTCTGGCATTTTGGGAACAGACTATTATACCAATGGTTGAAAAAGTGGTTGAGAATCTAAATAACTGGTTATGCCAATTCTACAACGAGAAATTAGAGCTAACATTCGATATAGATGGAGTATCTGCCCTATCAGAAAAACGTGAAATGCTCTGGAATAGGCTCAATAAATGTGACTTCCTAACAACAAATGAGAAGAGAGCAATGGTTGGGTTAGCTCCGCTTGATGAGAATACAAATTGCGAGAAAAGAATTTAAATTAAATTCAGTTTACTAATTAATATAATGTGTGATATACAGGCTATTAACGTTTATAATCAATGCGATGTCCATGTCTGAAACAGAAAATTTAAATAACGATGGCATGTATTCTTCTGGCGAAGGAGTAAATCTAGAGGTGGTGTATGATGTACCACTTCATATCTCTGCAGTACTTGGAAAGACAACCATGAAGATAAGTCAGCTTTTAAAGCTGTCTCGTGGGTCTGTTTTAGAATTAGATAAAAAAGTAGGCGATGCAGTAGATGTATTTGTAAATGATAGATTAGTTGCGAAAGGGGAAATTGTTTTGGTAGATAATAAGGTAGGCATCACAATTACTGAATTAGTAAAAAAAGAATAGTGTAAACTCTTAATTTATAACTGAATGAAATCTAAGCCAAAACAAAAACGATTCTCTGCTACAATGAGAGTCGCCTCTTTTCTCGGAAAGAAAGACTTCAGATCAGCTTTAGAGCATATTAATAAATATCTTTACCACTCCACTTTATGTAACAAAAACAAAGCAGCTTATTTGGTAGATTTGTTTTCACAACCAGCAATTACAGAACTTTTAATTAGTCATATAGTAAACAAATCAGAAGTAGAAAGCCATATCTTCTGCGAACATCTTTTAGCATTCTCTTTTACAAATATTACTATACAAAAATGGAGAAATGCTTTTCTCTTGTTTTTAGAAAAACTACCAGAAGAATCATTAAATCCACTCTCTAAGATCATTTCGAAATTATACAACACAGAGCATTTAATAACATTAGAACAATTTTTACCAATTTGTTACGTACTAATCAATAGCCCAAACAGTCAGTTGTTCTATCATTTATCTAGTGATTTTGAAATAAACTCAGAGCTTGCAGATAAATTTTTAGAGATGATCAGCACTAACCAAGCAATCCGCTCTACCAGAAGAGCACAGAACATCATCATACTATCTAATCTAATGATGAATCATAAAAGCTTGCCAATTTTTTGCTGTAGCATCAATCAAATTCTAATTACAACACAAGAGCATATAGATGTTTTACGAAGCTTAGGAGACGTAAAAAATTCTACTAAGTATTTAGAAAAAACAAGGCGTATTATTCAATATCTACCCAAAAACGAGCAAAATGTAATATTTGAATATCTGAGAGCTATAGATAAAAATGCTAATAACGCTTTAGTTGCTAGCGAAATTTTATACGCTCAAGATATTATAGAACGCAATCAAACAATCACAGACTTTAAGAGACTAGCCTATGCATTAGACTATGCTGATATCGATAATAATATGCAATGTGATATAGCACGTCTTCTCGATGTCATATACTTAATGATTAGTAAAACTTCATTGCCTGAACAATGTAACTCCTGGCAAAAATTTACACTCTGTACATTTAGCACAACATCTAATTTTCAAAGCAAGGAAGTATGGTTATTGAATGCTGAGAAACGACCATTTATAACATTAGATATATTTGTTACGATGTACAAAAAATGGGAGACTCTAATACCATCTACATCATCATTGTTATTACTGATGCTAGACTCGATTAAAAGCAATCACCAAGAAATAGTAAACTTAGAAGATTTTATAAGAAAATTCAAAAAGTTATTTCAAAGGTCTGTTAGACGGCATGATGATAATAGATATATTATTGCAGAACGGTTGCTCAACCTCTCTATTCTTCCAGAATCTGCTTTACCTTGCTACTTTCCATTCATGTCTTATAATCTACACTCTGTTTTTTCTCATGGAGATTTAAGAGGATCTTTTATGGTGTGTAAAGGTGGTTTGACTAGAGCCTTGTTAGGTGCTTATCTCCCAATTGAGTTAATTATCAACATATTCTCTAAAATTGGATTGTTTAACCACACCACTTTGCATTATGAACAATCACAGGCTCTCTTGCTAAACTTATCAGAAATAGATTGCATCTTACCAAACACTCAAGAGTTTCATATATTTCTGCTTAAAAACATCAACAAATCTTCCCCTCTCACTCAAAGGCAAAAATATCTAAGCGCTACACCTCACACTCTTCATAGCATAATTTCTTGCTCAGCATTCAGGCAATCTTTTACTGTTTGCAAAGGTGGCTTAACTAGAGCATTTTTATGCTCTGCATTGCCAATGGATTTGATAATAAAAATCTTTTCTGAAGCTCAGTTCTTCGGTCAAACAGCCATTCAATCTAACATAGAAAATTCCATTGCAATTCAAACAATATCTCAGATAGACTTAATAATTCCAAACACTGATGAATTTCATCAAGCAATGCTCTCTTATAAACAAGATGCGATAGAACATCATCAATCATTTTAGCACAATTAACCGTTTATTAATATTTTTTCGCCACAATAAAACAATATAGGTGTTTTATAGAAGCTTTTATGCACAGCGATGGTAAAAGTAAAAACGGAGAAAAAAAGCCTCAAAATAAAAGATTATCAAGCGATGCGGCAGAAAAATTCCTTAAAGAAAAAAGAGCTGAGCGTTATAAGTAATTGGATTCTTTAACAATAAAAGGACCTTATGATTCAGAAGAACAACTAGCATTACACATCAGAGAGAGAGTGGTATCTCTGAAGCAAGCGAATTCGTAGATGATGGAAAGAAAACATATGGTATAGCTCAAGGCAAAGTTGTGAAAAGTAAAGGTGAAGATCAAAGATATATGCACAAACCATCTCCAAAAAAAGCTTGGCAATAATATTATGAATAGTGAAGCTGAAACTTATTTTTGGGACAATATACGCGAGTTAATGGCTGGTGATATGTTCTCTCTATTACTATATAATAAAATCCCTAAAATTGGTCTTATATACTTTGACCAAGACTATTTTGCGATTAGGTCAAAATATCTAAAAGATGCTAAAACATTTAATGACCATACACAGGATAGCCAAGCTACTGTCGAAGGATTTGAGAAAGTGATAGCAGCATGCTTTGATATGTCGGATGCCGACTTCCACGGAGAAAATCTAATGGTGCATCAAGATGAAAATGGCAAATACGTCTTCGATAAAATAGATCATGGTAGCTCTCTTGCTCACACATATGATGGCATTGATCATTTGTTTAATGCAAACATTCAGTTTATATACAGAACATACGGAGCACAATTATCTTCAAATCAAATCTCTTTCAATTATGAAGTATTCAAAAACGAATTACGATCCATGCGCGAAAGACTATCTCCTGAAGTGATGGGCAATATCATAGATGCTAAAATAAGCCAGCTAAAAAAAATAGGCGTCGAATTTAATAAAGTACATAATAGAGAGATAGCAAACCTTAAACGCAAGATACAAACACATGACGAGAGAATTGCTGTAATATTAGGAATACTAGAGATTGGCCCAACAAATTTATCATCGCTAAAAATTCCAACATTATTTACTGAAATAAAACAACAAAATCTCAAAATCATAGAGAATGCTGTACAATCATCCATTGCTATCAACAGCTCACTACACGGAATGGATCCTATAAAATTTGCGATTATTGCTGGAATTCAGATAGACTCTAAGTCAGCAATTGAGTATGCGGTGAATAAGCATAAATCAATATACGGATTCAATCCTATAGCATTCGCAGTATTTCAGGATTTACAAATAGAGTCAAAACATCCTGTAAATGGGCTATTGAACACAAGCAAAAGATAGATCAACAAAATCCAATATGATGGGCTGTATCTCAAAAAGAAAGCATAGATAATCAAGATCCTATATTATGGGCAATTCAGAATAACAAAACTATCAGAGGCCTTGATGCATGGGAATATGCATATACACATTCTTTACCAATACGGGGAATTGAGGCAATCAAATGGGCCGCATCTTCGCAGCACAAAATATAAGGCGTAGATCCTATTCTTTTTGCTTTTAATAGTGGCCTTACAATAGATAATAAAAGCCCATTAGAGTGGGCGATTACAATGCTACAAACTATAGAATGCATGAACGCAACATTTGCAATAGATAAGCTTGGCTTAAAAATAGATGGGAAATCTGCTATATAATGGCTTTTAGATAATGACAAACAGGGTATATATATTAAAAACGCTTGGACTTATGCAAATAATCATCAAGAAAAAACTCAAGGTGTTGAAGCAGGACTATGGTTTATCATTCACAACCAAGAAATAATAAAGAGAACTGCTATATTTAATGACATAGTCAAACAAATTGTAAACGGTTGCACACTATTACCTCAAGGCTTTGAACAGAATTATACTAATCAACAGAAAGTAGAGTTATTATCTAGCATGTTAGAGCTATATTCTAAATTAGATCCTATAAAAAATGCAGATCTAATGAATGTTATCAAACAAGATTATAATCACATAATAGAAGATATTAACCAAAGTAAAAGCGTTGTAACATTAGAAAGCAGTGGATTTAACAAATCTAGTAGTGAGAAAATTGCTCATAAATTAGAGAAACTGATCAAACGTAAAGATATAGTAGTTGTTGAGATTAATTCATCCGCTCTATTACAAAAATGCGACTTTGATATGGCACTCAAAGTGATAGAAATAGGAAAAATCTTAGATAATCCTATGAGCAAATCTTCCAATCCCTTAGAACGCTGTGCAGAGCAAATATCCAAAATCTTCAATAAAATGGTGACTAGCAAACATCTTAAAGTCACCACAGATAATATTAATACAGTTTTAAGCGTGATATCTGCAGACGAACTGCACCCTGTATATGTAGAAAATAAAGAGATGTCCTCGTTCGCACAAAAGATTGCAGCAGGACGCGATATTAAATTGCACGACAACTCTCGAAAGATATAATATATAGCATATAAAATAAAATTGCCATCTTATGCATTACTAATGTATAATCGCAAAAAACATCTTTTTAGCTATCGTGACCTTAAAAGTTGTGACATTTGGTTGTAGGCTCAATTCCTATGAAAGCGAGTTAATTAAAAAATCTGCTACAGATGCTGGACTCACAGATACAGTGATATTCAACAGCTGCGCAGTCACTTCAGAAGCAGAGCGTCAATTAAGGCAGGCTATCAGAAAAGAAAAACGAAACAATCCAAATGCAAAACTTATTATCACTGGTTGTGCCGCTCAAGTAAATGCACAAAAATATGCATCTATGCCAGAGGTAGACAAAGTGATTGGCAACACAGAAAAAACTAAAAAAGATTCATATTTAAGCCTCGCTGAAACAGAAAAAGTGCTAGTAAATGACATCATGTCTGTTACAGAAACAGCACCTCAATTCATCGACAGCTTCGATGGCAGGGCACGTGCCTTCATGCAAGTACAGACAGGTTGCAACCATAGATGTACATTTTGCATAATACCATACGGACGAGGAAACAGCCGGAGCGTCCCTATTGGAGAAATTGTGTTGCAAGCGCAGTTATTAGTGGATGCTGGCTTTAAAGAAATCGTAATCACAGGCGTAGATATTACAGGATATGGGCTAGACCTACCCGGCACACCATCGCTCGCACAGATGATCTTACGCCTGCTAAACAATGTGCCAAAATTGCACCGCCTCAGATTCTCTTCAATAGATGTTGCAGAAATCGATGATGAGCTATTAGAACTAATAGTCAAAGAACCACGCATTATGCCACATTTGCACCTGAGTCTACAGTCTGGAGACAATATGATACTAAAGCGCATGAAACGTAGGCATAACAGGCAGCAAATAATCGATTTCTGTGATGAGGTTCGCAAACTAAGGCCTGATGTTGTATTTGGTGCAGACATTATTGCTGGATTCCCTACAGAAGATGCTGCAATGTTTCAAAACACACTTAATATTGTTGATGAAGCTAATCTCACATATTTACATGTATTTCCATACTCAGAGCGTGATGGAACTCCAGCAAGCAGAATGCCTCAAGTAGAAAAACACATAAGAAAAGAGCGTGCAAAAATTTTACGTAAAAAAGGTGAAGAAAAAATTGCACAACACTATCAATCGCAAATAGGAAAGCGCTTGAATGTGCTTGTGGAAGCTGGCAATATAGGGCGCTCAGCAGACTTTTCGGCTGTAAAACTAGAAAATGTTTCAGAAGGAGATTTATTAGAAGTTACAATAACAAGCGCTTCCAGTAATATGCTATACGTATGAAGATTATTGAGACAGAGAGATTAATTTTACGCACTTGGACTTCAGAGGATATAGAGCCATTTTACACCATGAACCAAGATCCAAAAGTGACTAAATTTTTACTAGGGCCCCTAATGCTAGAAGAATGCGAATCTTTTATCCAAGCTCAAAACGAGCATTTTCATGAGCATAATTACACATTATTTGCGACAGAGCTCAAGGAGTCTGATGAATTCATAGGATTTGTCGGATTAAAATATCGCGGCCTTGAATTCAAAACAGAGTTCTCTCCATCAACCGAGATAGGATGGAGGCTTGCAAGCCAATATTGGGGGAAAGGATACGCAACAGAAGCGGCAATTGCAGTCCTAAAATACGGCTTTGAGAAATGCGGCTTGGATCAGATAGTCTCATTCACAGTGCCAGCTAACGTTAAATCTATTGCTATAATGGAACGCTTAGGCATGCAAAGAGATGGAGATTGCAATTTCAAGCATCCTAATCTGGCAGATAATCACCCCCTTTCAGAACATGTTCTTTATAAAATTTCAAAACTCTAAAGCATCTTCATAATTGCTAGCATTATAGCTCATTCAAGTACAGATAAGAGAAGTTTTTTATTTTGTGTGGTATGTGCAGTGCAATATCTATAAAATCGTTTTGCTGTGCATTTAATGTCTCTTGGCAAGCGCCACCAAATCACACAAGAGAGGGATGCCACTATTCTCTTATAAATACCGCATCTTTTTTATCGCTGCTTTGCTATAGCTAAATCGTTATAAAATGGCACATAATTTCAGGTAAAAAGCTTGAAGACTAAAGTAGTATATTATGTGATGACTAAGATTGAATATCACTTGTAAGTTGTCTATTGTAACCCCAATTCTCCAGTTCTACCTCATCTATTATGATATGAGTGGTTGCAGGATTTTTGTTTAGTACACGTACTAATGTATCAGTAATTTCATTTACTATTTGTGCTTTTTGCTCTTTAGTTACACCGGATTTTATTATTCTCACATTCACATAAGGCATATGTTACTCCTTTAAAAGTTTAAATATTTACTCAGTACAATGATAGCTATAACTATGTAAAGTATATAGAATTAGCTGAGCCTGCTTACTAATTATCAGCTCTGTTCTCAACACAATAAATCCAATGATTGCATGACTCATATCATCTATTATACATAATGCCTTGAAGATTGTTTCAATGTAAGTCTGCATTAACTTTCTCATATATGAGCTACTAAAAATTTACCTTTGCTCTTATACCAATTAACCAAGAATTTTTGGTGACACCATCAGTCCCTGGGTTCATTGTATATTGCACATCAGGTTGTATTGTGAGCCATTGCATTAGATTATCGCTATATGTAAGCTCAAATTGAGTTTCTGCTGAATCTACCATGTTACCTGCAGCAATTTGAGAATTTTTATATTTTTTAGAATTTATTGCGCCACTTGCAGCTAACCCAAAAATACCATCTGGTCTTGCTTTAATTAAATCTTTTAAATTAATACCCGCTGCCCATGCATACTCTGTCTGATTAACATTTTTATCAGCAAAGCCAACTCTCGCAAAACCAGAAAGTCGCTTAGAAAATTCCTTCTCAGCGATTGCATACATACCAGCGTTTCTATGCTTAGCATTTTCTATAAACACATCGTCTGCTTTCTCTGTGTAATGCCATCCACCTAAACCTAGCTTCACTACATCAAAGTCATAGCCTGCTTCGCCTACAAGCAATACCCCATCTTTCTTTTTCAATAAAATATGGGTGCCTTTCGGGTTGTTTGGATCACCTGGTACGCCGTCTAAGACAGCAACCTGCATGTATGTTTTCTTTGTTGGCTGCAGTTTTAAACGTGCAGCAAGAGAGGTAGTTGGGAATATTGATGGCCCATTCACACCACTTTGTGCAAACTCTGTGCCTATACCGTATGTTGAATTAAGAAAAAGAGCTGCACTTTCATTAACATAAAATTCGCTGTTTAAATTATATAAACCAGCTTTTATAGATATGGCATCATCCATGAAATTTTGCTCTAACCAAGCTTCAAGCACTTTAGCAGTACTTTTATCTACCTCTATATTATTCACACCCTGTATTGAGCCTACGTATTTATTTGGATTGCCTTTATTATTATTTAGAATATATAAAAATACTGTTGAGCCTTTTAGGTTATAAGCCTTATCGCCATCCAGCTTAAATGTTAAATCTGTGTTATCTAGTAGCGCTCCACGTCTTTTTAATCCACCAGATACATTGCTCATAGCATCAGCAGTATAAACCAAACCAACATCTAGGCCAGCATCATACATTTTTGTACGAGCACCACCCCAATCACCAGTAAGATTATCTTCTTTAAAATTTGGTTTCTCATCCTCATCTGCATATGCACCCGAAGCAAGCAAAACTGCAAAAATTGCAGTGAATATTTGAAATTTATTACACATAAAATAATACTGAATTTAACATCTCATACAATGTGTAAAGCATGAATATCATAAAAGCAATGCTATATATTATAAAGTGTTAAGAGGGAATTTAAGGTATGCCTTACCGTTGGATTCGGGTCGTGGGAGCTCACCTGCTCTTATATTCACTTGTATTGATGGAATCAATAATGTTGGCACTGGTTTGCCAGCATCTCTTCTGTTTCTATTAACAACGTATTCATCTTCTTTTACACCGTCATAAACTAAGGCGTTATGGGCTTTATGCTCGGCAACAGTTGCTACACAGTGAGGCTTGTCACCTTCTTTTGGATAATCATGACACGTATAAATCTTTGTATCTTCGGGCAGGCTTAAGATCTTTTGAATAGACTGATATAACGTTCTAGCGCTACCACCAGGAAAATCTGTACGTGCAGTGCCTATATGAGGCATTAGAATGGTATCACCCACAAATGCACAATCCCCCATGACATATGTAGAACATGCAGGTGTGTGACCAGGTGTATGCATTACAACCACTTCTATTTCACCTATATAAAATTTCTCACCTTCTTTTAAGAGATGATCGAATTGCGAACCATCTAGAGGTACATCATTTAAATTAAAAATCTCAGACCACGTTTTGATCACAGATACTATTTTCTCGCCAATTGCAGTCTTACCGCCCAATTGAGATTTGATATAATGCGCAGCTGTTAAATGATCTGCATGAGCGTGTGTATCTAAAACCCATTCCACTGTTAGACTGTGAGATTTCACATACTCTATAACAGCATCAGCAGACTTAGTATACGTACTAGCTGAATAAATATCGAAATTTAAAACAGAGTCTATAACAGCACATTTTTTTGTCTTTTCATCAGAGACTACGTATGTAAATGTTCCCGTGTCCTTATCATAAAAATGTGCTACATGCATATCTTTATCCTATACTATTCATGGTCGATTTTTTTAGATGGCGTAATGCCGCTAAATAGCTCAATCTCCTCTGTGAACGAATAATCGTTACGTCTGAATAAAGCTTTGAGATCCAATATATCATGCTCCACCACTCCTAGAGTTGAAAGCAATGAACCACCTAGCTGTAAACCTGTCTCAATTGTAGATGGCACATATACATCTGCACCCAACTTTTTCAGGTTTTTGCCATGTTTGAAATCTTCTGCACGGCAAATAATGTCTAGGTCACGGTAATTTGTGTATATAGTCTTAATAGATTTCCTGATCGATTCTCTGTCACTCATAGTAAGTATAACACATCTCGCCCTCTCTGCACCCACAGAACGCAGTACATCCAAATCGGAAAGGTCTCCATGGTATACAGGAAAACCAAGTGCCCTCGCCTTCTTGACTAGCATAAGGTTACTGTCTACCGCAATATAGTTGAACTGCAGCTCAGACAGCATATAAGCAATCACTCTACCAACACGACCAAAGCCAGAGATAATGATATGTGAGTCAAGATCACTCACACCTTTGAATTCTTGGTTTTTATCTAACTCTTCTTCAGAATCAATTTTATCTTCAAGCTTAGCACCCAAGAATGATAACAATGGAGTAACAGCCATGGTAACCGCAACTATAACAAGCAAAAGCTGTGCTGTTTGAGGCTCTAAAACCTTCTGCGCTGCCGCCATACTAAACAAGATAAATGCAAATTCACCACCTTGGCTCAAAAGCAAAGCAGAGTGTATCGCAGCGCCAAGCCTTATTTTAAAAGGTTTGCATAAAATCAGTACGATCAAGGCCTTAACACCTAAAAGCACCACAGCACCCATAAACACGTACTTAAGATTGTCTAGTATATATTGGAAATTTATAGACATACCAACAGATAAGAAGAATAGACCTAGAAGCAAACTTTTGAATGGCATAATGCTCATCTCCACCCTGTTTCTGTATTCTGTTTCTGCTATCAAAATACCGGCAATAAATGCGCCCATAGCAGTAGAAAGACCAAGCTGAGAGGTAAGCAATGCAGCACCAAGCACTATTAATAAAGTTGTTGATACATAAACTTCATCAGATTTAGCAGAACCAATTACCGAGAAGAATGGTCTAAGCAGCAATCTTCCTGCAATCGTAATCATTATAATGGCAACAAACGCTTTAAGCGCAGAGAAACCTAATACATTTAATAATTCTTGATTGTTTGCAACTGTGCTCATAATAGGTAAAATTGCAAGTAATGGAACAACAGCAAAGTCTTGCATCAAAAGTACCGCAAGTGACAATCTACCAACTTGGGTAGACTGACGTTTGTTTTCATACAACACCTGCATTACAATCGCAGTTGAAGATAATGCAAGCGCACATCCTACAAAGATTGCTGTACTCATTGTAAGACCTAGCATTTGATGCAATAGAACGCCGAATGCTACTGAGGACAGCACAACTTGTGCACCACCAAAACCAAATACCAACCATCTCATATATATCAAACGTTCAAATGTAAGCTCCAAACCTATCGCAAACAATAGGAATACAACGCCAAATTCCGATATATTATGTGCATAGCTAGGCTCATTGATCAGATTAAAGCCATGTTCACCAATGATTGCGCCCAGAACCAAATAACCCAATACTGGACTTAATGTGAGCCTTCTAGACAGCACCACGTTTAATATAGAAACTGTAAGTAATATCAAAATATCGGATAAAAAACCAAGCTCTGTCATCTAAAAACACATAAATAAATCTAATTCATCTGACGAGTATAGAGATTTCACAGCTCCCGACAAGGATTTTCTTATTACTAACTCTCCATATAAAGAAATCAAATAAAATGACACATGCATATTCAGTACTTGCCAAAACATTATGCATTCTGTAGCATCTATCATCGATTATATGGTTAAAACAATGACTCATCTATTTTGCTTTGGATTTGGTTATACAGCCCAAACACTTGCTGAGATCGCATCCACCACATTCGATACAATCTCAGGTACATCTCGTACATCTTACAAACATCAAATAGCACAGGTCATAGTATATGATGATCTACTTATGATACCGCAAGATGTTGCACATATTTTGATATCGATTCCTCCTAATGAGAATGGTGACCCTGTATTTCAGAAATTTGTCACGCAAATCTCTAACCTCTCTAAACTAAAATGGGTAGGATATCTATCTACCACAGGCGTTTATGGAAATACTGATGGAGCATGGGTAGACGAAAGCTCACCCACACACCCAACATCAGATCTATCTTCAAATCGCTTAAAAGCCGAAGAACAATGGCTTAGTGCGTTGGACGCACACAAAATCCCATCTCATATCTTTAGACTTGCTGGCATATACGGACCAAGCCGCAATAACATAGAACAGGCACGCACCGGATCTCTACAGATAATAAACAAACCAAACCAGGTCTTCTCTCGCATACACGTAGAAGACATATCACAGCTGTTACTATCATCTATTAATTCACCACACGCAGGTGAGATATACAATGCTTGCGATGATTATCCTTGCAACCCTTTAGAAGTGTCAGAATTTTGCTATAAACTAGTTGGAAGAACGCCACCAAAACATATAGCATTTGAAGATGCAGATTTATCACCAATGGCAAAACTGTTCTATTCCCAAAGCCGTAGAGTTGATAATACAAAGGCAAAAAAAACACTAAACTGGCAGCCTAAATTCCCATCCTATAAAGAAGGCTTGCTTGATTGCTTATCAATGACACACACAAAAACACTTTAAAACATGACCAATAGATGCACTTGGGCTCCGCTAGAGAAAGAAGATTACGTTAGCTACCATGATAACGAATGGGGCGTGCCAGTTCATGATGACACAAAACATTTCGAGATGCTGATTTTAGAGGGAGCACAAGCTGGTCTTAGCTGGTATACAATATTAAAGCGGAGAGATGGATACAGAAAGGCATTCCACAACTTTAATCCTAAAAAAGTTGGCAATATGACAGATGCAGAGCTAGAAAATATTTTAAAAGACGATCACATTATACGGAATCGATTAAAGGTCTTTGGAGCACGTAAAAATGCTATAACATTTCTAAAAATCCAGGAAGAGTTTGGATCGTTTGACCAATATGTTTGGGGGTTTGTGAATTACAAGACAATCAAGAATAATCCGCAAGATCTATCGGACCTCAAAGTAACAAGTGAGGAATCCGATAAGCTTTCGAAAGACTTAAAAAAACGAGGTATGACTTTCGTTGGCTCTACGATTATATATGCTTATATGCAAGCAATAGGTATTGTTGATGATCATATGGTACATTGCTTTAAACACAAATAAACCACAGTCAAGCGATGCAACCTCTTGAGCGTTTGGAAACACAATATGCAATTTCATACTGCATTGTCTAAAACCTTTTCTTCTTGCGCCTTAAAGATTCTTAGTGTATTTCTCAAACCCACAAATTGAGATCTATGATCAAGTAAATATGCAAAAAACAATTACGCTACTGCCAGAACTAAAATTGGTCGGCATAACCACCAGAACCAATAATACTCAAATCTTTGAAGTAGATCCACAGACTAATAAAATTGCAGCTACAGTTCAAAAATATTTTAATAATGGATTGTCCGAGAAGATTAAAGCTCGACATAATCCTGGAACAACCTTCTGTGTTTATACAAATTACGAAAGCGATGTGAACGGTGATTACACCTATTTTATTGGCGAACAGGTGACTTCTTTTGAAGACATAGATAAAGAATTTGAGATGCTTACAATACCTATGCAAAATTATGCAAAATTCACAAATCAGCCAGGTCCTATGCCCACTGTCTGTATAGATATGTGGCAAAACATATGGAAAATGAATGCGTCTGATTTAGGTGGTGAAAGAGCTTATATTGCAGATTTTGAAGTTTATGATGAGCGCAGCAGGGATCATAATAACGTTACGCTCGATATTTATATTGGTATTAAAAAATAAACATTACTCTGTTATATCGCTAACAAAACCACCGAAATGCCTTATTTCTCTCACACACTTGATAATCCAGTGTACATGTTGTATTGCGGGTGATTGGGATACAACAAGACATGAGGAGCATTGTATTCTAAGCAGCGTAACCTGGTTCTATTATAGCCGTCAATAAATTTCAATACAAACTCATTCCTGTGTGTATGGGATTCAAAATAGTTTCTAACGCTATTGGCTGATATTTTTGCCTTTCTAGCAATCACTTCGTTAACCCGTCTATTAAACCTTTCTACCATCCCATTTGTCTGGGCTCTGCCTATTCTTCTTAGTTTGTGTACAACCTCATAGGATTTACAAACTATATCAA
>JAJTIA010000064.1 GCA_021299995.1 Candidatus Jidaibacter sp.
TAATCAAAGGCGTTGGATTTGCATTAGAGGCTGGTAAGGTATTAGCTATCATTGGTCCTAGTGCATCGGGTAAGACCACACTTGCAAAATTGATAGTGGGGGCATGGCAGCCACAGATAGGGCATGTACGTGTAGATAACGCGAGCCTTACAGACTGGAATAGAAGCGAGCTAGGTAAATATATAGGTTACTTGCCGCAGGATGTTGAGTTATTCAATGGAACTATAAGAGAAAATATTGGACGTATGGATAAAGAGGCATCCCCAGAGCTGGTGGTAAAAGCAGCGCAGCTTGCAGGCGTACATGATATGATACTGCAATTGCCAAAAGGATATGACACAGAAATTGGATTTGATGGGGGTTCGCTTTCCGGAGGACAGAGGCAGCGTATAGGCCTGGCGCGCGCGTTTTTTGGTAATCCAAAGATCTTGGTTTTAGATGAGCCTAATGCAAATTTGGACAGCTTTGGTGAGATAGCGCTAGCAAATGCTATGGCTTATGCAAAGGAAAATGGAATCACGACTATTGTGATATCGCATAGAACTTCTATTCTTACGCTTGCAGATAAAATATTGACTTTAAAAGATGGTACTGTAGCTCTTTTTGGTGATAGAGATGAAGTGCTCGAAAAGATGAACCAGGTTTCAAAGACGGTACCCTTTGATTTAACTAGGAGAGATAGATCAACATAATGAATAGATTGCAAAAAAGATTACATATATTAAAGCATGATGTGATGAACTCTAGTTTAGTGACTTTATTCTCTAAATATTTGCTTGCTAAAGCCCCAGAAAATAGGGGTTATGAGTCGAAAATAGCTGCCGATTTAAAGCAATCTATCAGAGGCCCAGTGCGTTTTGGTATGTACGTGATATCTGCTGGCTTTCTGTTTTTTGTAGTATGGGGAGGCCTTGCGCCGCTTGATAGTGCAGCGATTGCTGAAGGCTTCATAACTGTATCTGGAAATCATAAGACGATACAACATTTAGAAGGTGGATTAATAAATGATATACTGGTAAAAGATGGGCAACGCGTAGAGGCTGGTGACATACTCCTGAAACTAAGTGATACAGGAGCAAATGCACAGTTACAAATTTTAGCAAGCCATCTGAATTTTGCCAATGCTACCCAAGCTAGGCTCTCTGCAGAGCAGAATAAAAGCCAAGATATATCATGGGATGAAGTCCATTTTGATCTTGCTGATCCTAATATTACAAACTTAATACAAACTCAGGAAAATCTATTCCAATATAAGCGAGATGAGATTCAAGGAAATGTAAATATTCTCATGGAGAGAATTTCGCAGAGCCAAGAAGAGATCATAGGTTTACAGGCAAAGCAAAAATCATTAGAGTCTCAGTTGAAGTTGATAAACGAAGAGCTACAAAGCACAGAAGAGCTGTTTAAAAAAGGTCTTGCTTTAAGGCCTAAATTGCTTGAGTTAAGACGATATCACGATGAATTAGTTGCATCGATTGTTGAGATCAAATCTAGAATTGCATCAGTGCGACAAGCAATTGCAGAGAATAGGTTAAGACAGCTCAATATCGAGAATGAATTTCAAAAAGATCTAGCAAAAGAGATCAAAGATAATCACAGCTTGATACTAGAATTGACAGAAAAATATATGGCTGCAAAAGATGTATTAGAGAGGACATTTATAAAGGCTCCCGCTTCCGGAGTTATAACAGATTTGCAATATCACACAGTAGGTGGTGTGATTGCGCCAGGACAAAAAATTATGGATATAGTACCAGAGGATGAAAAGCTAATAATCGAGGCTAAAGTTCGCACACAAGATATTGATAGTATTTACCCAGGGTTAATAGCAAAAGTGCAGCTTGGTGCTTATAAAAGCCGTGTTGTTCCACGGTTAGATGCTAAGGTGATATATGTTTCAGCAGATAAAATGGTGGATCACCAAAGCGGAATGCCATACTATCTTGCAAGGATAGAAATAGATGAAGCAGAGATCGCAAGGCTTAATACAGAGATTCACTTATACCCTGGTATGCCTGTTACTGTGTTTATAGTTAAGGGTACAAGGACGTTCTTAGATTATATGATATCGCCTATTAAAGACAGCTTCTTTAAGGCATTTAAAGAGGCATAAACACAACATTAATATGCTTTGCGGTATAATTTTAGAGCGCCGATATTTTGTGGTATTGCAGCGCTCGTATTTTTATTGTACAACTTCTTGTATAACTCCTAGAAAATAAATATTACTAAAGTGAAGAACGATTTTGAATTTGATAAGATAGTTATAGCGGTAGCACTGCCAATCATAATACTTCTAGTAAGTGGTGGGCTTGGCGGTTTTATATATCGTACAGAAAGAATTGTCGAAAAACCAGGCTTTGCAATAGAAATTGTAGATGCAAGCGATGCAGCTACAGCACCCAAAGGATTGCCAGATGTAATAGAGATTGGCAAGATTATGGCACAAGCAGATGCATCCGCAGGTAAGGCTGTTTATAATAAATGTGCTGTTTGCCACACTATAGGCAGTGGGGAAGCTAACAAAGTTGGCCCTAACCTATGGGGTATTTTAGGTGGTGCAGTGACTCATAAGCAAGATTTTACATACTCTACCGCTATGGTTGAGAAAGCTAAAGTGATAAAAAAATGGGGTTATGAAGAATTGTATAGGTACTTGTATGCTCCAAAAGCGTATGTTCCAGGTACAAAAATGGCGTTCGCAGGTATAAAAAACGATAAGGATAGAAGAGATTTAATTGCGTATTTAAGGACTATGTCAGCAAGCCCTATACCTTTGCCGGCTATTGAAAAATAGACTATTGTACCATTTTAAGAAATTTGATAGTATCTGCCATTGATTAATTTTTTTATCAGGCGCAACAGTGGAAACGCTTAGCATACCAAGGCATATAGCCATAATAATGGATGGAAATAGTAGATGGGCGAAAGCTAGATCTCTACCTGTTCATGCTGGGCATAAAAAAGGTTCAGAAGCTGCTAAAAAGGTTGTAGAAGCTTGCAAGAAATTTGGTGTTGAGTATCTCACATTATATGCATTTTCATCAGAAAACTGGAGCAGGCCTCAAAAAGAGATTGATTACCTTATGGATCTTCTTCGCGATTATCTTAAATCTGCAAAAAAAAAATTGCTGAAGGAAAATGTCCGTATGCGTTTTATAGGACGTAGGTCGGATTTAGCAGAAGATATACAGGATATGATGCGAAAGCTTGAAGAAGATTCTAAGGACAATAAATTCAATCTGGTTTTGGCAATCAGTTACGGTGCAAGAAACGAGATCAAAGATGCAGCGGTGAAATTTGCAAAATTTGCGGTAGAGAACAATAATTTTGACACTGAAATATTTGAAGAGTTTTTGGATACAAAAGAGATCCCGGATCCAGACTTATTCATCAGAACAAGTGGTGAAATGAGAGTGAGTAATTTTTTACTTTGGCAATTGGCATACACAGAGCTATATTTTTCAAACAAATACTGGCCAGATTTTGATGAATCAGAATTGCAAAATGCTATAACTGAGTATACAAAAAGAGAGCGCCGTTACGGAGGGCGTTAGATTATGATGAACTATATCACAAGCTTGCTTAATGCAAATGTAGTATCGAGAGTAAAAACTATTGTTATTTTACTACCAATTGTCTTATTTATAATATATCAGGGGGGCTTGCCCTTTACTCTCACTGTGATTGCACTTGGCACATTCATGGCTTTTGAGTGGGCGCACATGGTTGGAAACAAAGTGAAGTGGCTTATAGCAGGAGCTATTTATATCGCGTTACCCATTACTTCCATGATCATGTTAAGAAGTGGGGAGAACGGCTTAACACTTGTAATGTTTTTGCTGGCGGTGATATGGTCTACAGATATAGGGGCCTATTGTTTTGGTATATTGATAGGTGGTCCAAAGCTTATGCCATCTGTAAGCCCTAAAAAAACATGGTCTGGTGCTGTAATGGCTTTGTTATGCGCAGTTGTGATAGCCTCAACATTTGCGGTTTTTACAGAATTTGATGCTATATATTTGATGAAGCTAAGTGCTGCAATTTCTGTGCTAGGGCAGATGGGTGATTTATTAGAATCAGGGCTTAAGCGTCACTTTAATATTAAAGATTCCAGCAATCTACTACCAGGACATGGCGGCTTTTTAGACAGAATGGATAGTATTGTGACAACAGCACCTTTTTTGTTTTTTATCATTATTATTAATTAAGAAATACATCTGAGATACTGTACCTTTCATGGTAGTGCTGGTCTAGTCTCTCTATAATGATACATTCTGTAGGGATCACTATAACAAACCAAGCTAATACAGCGCGAGATACAATCAATAAATCTTCAGAGCGTATTTCGAGAGTGGTAGATGCGTATTTCAAAAACATCTCGCTTGATAAACCTTCGTACAATAAGCCACACGTTGATATCGTTATACATGTTGCTATCGTTGACATTCCAAATTTTGCATGGCATAGCACTAACAGCTTATCTCTATAGGTAGAATGAGGTAACATGATTTTTAGCACTTCGAGATTGCGAGAGGCTATTGCAAATTCGATTGCCCTACTCTCGCATTGCTTACCATCACTATTTTGCCATGACATATATTTAAATAAAAGTTTACGTCCTTCTTCATCTTTTATCATCTCTTTAAGAATGTCAGAACGTTTAGAGTAAAATGCAACAACTAAAGGGTGTATATCAATATCGATAGGTGCATTAGCCGCTTTGATAGCGGGCAGCGTTAGTAGGTGTTTTACTATGTCGATGTGAGAGTTTTTTATAGCTTTAGCTAATGCCTTAATTGCCGTATCAGTATCTAGAGTCTCTGCGTTTTTATGCTCTAGAAGCTGTTTGAGTAATTCCAAAGGGCCGTATTCTGACGCGAGTATAATAACTTCATTTGATATTGTAATTTTATCTTTAAAGTTTTGTGATAATAGAATCTTAGCAACATCTACATCGTTTTGTTTTATTGCTAAGTGCAACATCTGATTAACAAGTTCATGCTGGTCATCACTTAACTGGTAAGTACTTAATTGTTTATGAACATGTTTGAAACATGATCTAATTAATCCATATCGAGCAGAGTTATCATGTGAGGACAAGGCTATGAATAAGATTTTTAGATTGTTATCATCTGGTGCTTGCTGTTCAATATAGAACTCCAATTCAGAGAGATCCCAATTAGTAAACATCTGGCCTTTATTCATACGGCCAATCTGCAAAAGGCAGTTAAGTGAAGGTTGTGATGTGAGTCCTTTCAAAATATTCACAACATCTTTTTTTAAGTAATAATCTAGTGCGAGCACATGCCCTACAGCTCTATCATATATCAAAAAAGGTAGTGTTTTGTTTTCTAGAGCGGATACAACCATCTCTTTTGTGACTGTGAATTTTAAGTCTTTTTTCAAAAGTTCTGGCATTGGTATTTTGCCACTGCATTCTTCTAATGAATCATTGATTTGTGCAGCTGTAAAATAGTCTCCATAGTCTTCTATGAACTTTGCTTTATATTCTGTTTCGAATGTTTCTACTATTATTGCCTTAACAGATTTTGGAGTGGTATCAGAAAAAAACCATGACTCTCGCTCTTGTGGCTCAAAATCGTCAGTTTTGATATCATTGATTTTAGATGCAAGGATTTGTTGATATTGTTTATTAAGATCACTTTTTAGTGTGTCTATTGTAGAGACATTCTTTCGGTATATAGGGTGTATGCCATATAATCCATCAACTAATGAATTTGTTGCGCCACCCTGGCATCTATTAGAATCTAACGTTTTATTAGGGGGGAAAGAGAACGTGTCTGGGTTATCACTCAAAGCATCTATATCATATCCTCTGCGCACATCATGCAATGCTTTAATTATTGGATATGATATTGTTTTTATTTATTTCTATTTCTACTTTTTGTTGGGCCTGCGCTGCTTCATATACTTTTTCATCTATTGTTTGGTTCATGAATGTTGCCTTATCATATCTCCAAAGCGAATAAAGAGAAGCAAGCATTTGCTCTATTGTAAGCCCACATGGCGTGAGTTCATTTGTGTTATAAGGATATGCAGATCCTGGATGCTTTCCGCAAGAGTGATGGTTTAGCATTTCACTCATAAATCTAAGCGAAGCTGATGTTTGGAATTTGCAGTAAGCAACCTTATTTTGATGAGTTTCGTTGTTTTTATCAAATTTGTCTAGAGATGAGGCGCCTAACAAAGACTCGTAGATTGCTTGATCTGAAAGCTTTAAAACTGATTGAAGCGCTACTTCTAAGTCTTTTAATGTTGCTGTAGTAAAATCATCGAGCGCTGTATTTGGTGTAGTAATTTGTATGCAGTTTGGTTTAGATGATAGAGAATTGCTGTGAGAGTATGCAGTTTGCACTTGTAAAGTTGGTACTAATTCAAGCATCTTAGTAAATGCAGAGACGTGTGATATGTCTGCAGATAAATTGGCAGATGTTGTGTGTGTATTTATATTGTTATAGTTTATGCCAAGCACATCTCTTAAAACAGAAAGTCTTTCGGCATGATTTGCTTTTTCTTGATTTCGCTGCTCTTTATATTCAGTGATGAACCATTTTTCTAGCGTTGTGGTTTGGTTTTTTCTATCTGGGTTAATAGGAGTTGCAATGTAAAGGGCAAATATCTCATCGCCTAATGTCCTTTTTAACGAAGCAAGCAAGAATTGTAGTGTTTTTGGATTAAGCTTAGTAATAGCATATGAAAGAAATGTGTGAGACATTTCGTAGCACCCATCCTGGTTTTTCTCTTTATCAAATACAGGCTCAAAGATATTTTTGTGTATCAAATCTATGCATTCGTAGATTAAGCTATAATTACCTTCGTTTAGTGCTGCGATAATTTTATCTAATTTTTTTCTTTGCTCTCGTGCAATTTCTTGTTGTTTTTCCTCTTCAGTAAGTTTGTTTGCTTTATGTTTATAAATATCGAGTATTCCATTGTGAAGAGAGCTAGCAAGCTGGTTTCTTATAGTGGCCTGAGCTGTTGCTGCTTTGAGCATTGCGGCGTTGAAAAGATTTCCTCTTTTTAAGGGCGGCACACCATTTTGTTCAGCCATTACTTCTGTTGCGTCACGTAATTTTAGAAAATTATCAAAATTGTCCACTGCTAAACTCTGTATCTCGTTCAGTCCTGCAGATTCCTTATTATCTGCAGCGTCTAATATATCTAAAATTCTAAGCAGCTGTCTATTTGCATCAAACATTTTGTAGTCTTTGAGTTTTTCTTTGAGTGTATTCAACTATAAAATATGGTCTGAATCACGTATTAATATATTTTACAAAGAATTTTTTCAATTTATTTGTATTTATGCTAGTAAAATGAGTGTCACGCAAGCTAAGCCAGCTGCGAAACCTATAATAGCAGTGGAGATAAGGTTGCTGCGTTTTTTACGAATTATTATATGATCAGTAAAATGGGATGTGAGTTTGTCTATATCGTCAAGTATAGATGGAATACGCTCTACTGTATAACGTACGTTGTGATATAAATCGTTAGCACGCGCCTTAATCCCAAAGTTATCATGTGCCCAATTTTTTATCCAAGGTTCAGCAAGTTGCCACATGTTCACATCTGGATATATTGAGTATCCAACCCCTTCTAGTGTTACCATTGTTTTCTGTAGTAGAAGTAATTGAGGTTGCGTCTCCATATTGAATTGTTTTGTAACCTCAAGAAGCTGCTTGAGTAGGTGTGCGATAGATATCTGATTTACAGGCCTGCCAATTATTGGCTCACCAATTGCTCTGCACGCTAGCATAAATGTAGTTTTGTTTTGTGATAAAGGTACGTATCCAGCCTTAAAATGAACTTCTGCAACCCTGTCATAATCCCTTGTGATAAACCCATATAAGATCTCGGCTATATACATCCTATCGGCTTTTGGTAGCGCTCCTACTATCCCAAAGTCCACCATCGCAATATCTCCATTGTTGAGAGCGAATATGTTGCCTTGATGCAGGTCTGCATGGAAAAATCCATCACGGTATGCCTGATTAAAGAAAGATATAGCTAAGTTTTGTGCTATTATTTTTGGGTCAATGCCAGAGTTTAAAATCCTTTCTTTATCATTGACTGGGATTCCATCAATCCATGATGTTACCAAGATTCTAGTGCTGATTAAATCCCAGTGAATGGTTGGTGCTAAAAAACCAGGATCTTTTGCGCAATTTTGTTTGATTGTGTCGCATGCAGCAGCTTCGAATCTAAGATCAAGCTCAAATTTTACAACATCATAAAGCATTGATACGACTTCTGTGAGTTTGAGTCTCTTAAAAGATTCGCTAGAGAATAGCTTGATAAAACCGATAAAGAATTTGAAAAACGATATGTCTTGGGCAAATCTCTTTTCGATATTGGGCCTTAAGATCTTTACTGCAACGACAGATCCGTCTTTTTTAATGGCTTTATGAACTTGAGCGATGGATGCAGCAGCGCGTGGAGTTTCCTCAAATTCAGAAAATATCTCTGATATTTCTTTTCCAAAGTGTGTTCTAATTTCTTCGCGCACATATGAAAAATCGAAAGGTTTTAAGCGATCCTGTAATCTTGATAATTCTGATGATATCTCCTGCCCCGTCAGGTCTGGCCTTGTTGATAAAATCTGACCTAATTTGATAAAGCTTGGACCATTGTTTTGTAGGAAGCGGGTTAGAGATCTTCCTATTGCTTTTAACGCATTGTGTTTTTTAGATCTTGCGCATACTGAATACCTAAGTGCATAGAAAGGTAGACCATAAAAAAACAGCTTTATAATGATAAAGACTGTATGAAATATGTTTTTTCCAAATTGAATCATATGCAAAGTGCGTAAGCTGTTAGCCTAAGATAATAGAGAAAATATATAATTCTTCACTAATTATTTGCAACGTTTAATGATTTTAACTTGCGATGTAATGCTGTTCTATCTATGCCAATATTGTCCGCGGTTTTTGATATATTGCCTTCAAATCTAGATAATTGATTAGATAAATAGAATCTTTCAAAGTCATCTTTTGCATCTTTAAGTTGTTTGGACAATGTATCAATCAACCATGTTTCTTTTTTGCCAATATTGATAGCATGGGATGTGTATTCTAAAGGGAGATCAGATGTATCGATCACTGCTTTCTCCTTGGCGTGAAGAATAAAGAGACGCTCAACTAGATTTTTGATTTCAATCAAATTACCGGGCCATTTATAAACCTCTAATGATGCTATAGCATCTCCAGAAAACAATACTTTTTGTGCCTTATACATGTTGCTAAACAACTCTGCGTAATAGTCTAATATGACTTTTATATCTTCTTTTCTGTTGCGTAAGGGTTCTATACTGATGCATGAAACATTGATTCTATAATAAAGGCTAGAGCTGAATTGCTCTGCATCAACTAATGCTTTTAGGTCTGCATTTGCAGAGAGTATGAATCTTATATCTACTGAGCTATCTTGAAAAAGTTTTAACATTTTTTGTTGTAGCTTATCAGATAAAAGCTCAAGTTCACTTATATATAATGTTCCACCAGATGCTTTTGATATGATTGAAGTCAGTCTATCTACTAGATCTGAGCCATATATTACTGCATCGAAGTTTTCTTCAGATAAATCCAAGCAGCTTAGAGATACAAAAGCCTGATCTTTGCGAGCAGAGTTTTGCTGTATCATGCGTGCTGCTATATCTTTACCAACTCCATTTTCTCCTTGTATCAAAACACGGCTATTTGCTGGTGCTACAGATGTTATAGTTTTTCTTAATGCTTGTATAGCTTTAGACTCTCCGACAAAGTAGCTCTCTATTTGCATGCTTCTTTTTAATTCTTGATTCTCTTTGTAAAGGCTATAAGAACTTAGTGCTCTTTTTAGCATAATAAGCAGTTTTTCTGACTTGAAAGGCTTTTCTATAAAGTCATAAGCGCCGATTTTTATTGTGTTTACAGCCGTTTCTATATTCGCATGCCCACTTATCATGATCACGGGCAGTTCTCGGTAGAGTGCCTTGATTGCTTTTAAAACACCTATGCCATCAAATTCGCTACCTTCTAACCATATATCAAGAATTACTGCGCCAAACGATTGTTCTTTTACGGCATTTATGGCATCTGATGCATTGCTGACTGAGACAGGCGTATACCCTTCATCGGATAGTATATCGGAGATAAGATCTCTAATATCTGCTTTATCATCAATAATTAGAATATTCTTCATTATTTAAAGGTGGATTTAACAAGTGATAGGATGCTACATCAAATATTTGTAATTATCAAGAATGCACTTGAAGATAAAATTGACCCTAAGGTAAATTTTGCATAAAGAAACAGTTTGATGTGGATTATCTTTGTTGCTATAAGGCATGTTTAGTAAAGTAATATTAGAGGTTTTTGATGTCCAGACGTAAGGTGCTAGGTTCTGTCTTATCTTCATCAATAGGTAATATGTTAGAGTGGTACGAATACACTCTTTATGCATATTTTGCGACTGTCATAAGTAAGCTATTTTTTCCATTGGATGATCAGTTAGTTGCAATGTCTATAACATTTTCCACCTTTGCGATAGGACTAGCTGCCAGGCCTTTAGGAGGAGTATTATTTGGGTATATAGCGGATCGTTATAGTAGGAAAAATACTATGTCAGCTACTATGCTTCTCATGTCCATCCCTACTATGTGTATTGGTCTGTTGCCAACATACGAACAGATTGGCATCGCTGCACCCATGATATTGATAGTGTTGAGAATAATGCAGGGTATAGCCCTTGGAGGTGAATTTGGCTCGTCTTGTGTGTATCTATATGAATCTGTACCACAGCATAAACGTGGATTTTTCGGGACTCTGTCTTTGACTGGGGTGGGTAGCGGCCTTATTTTAAGCTCTTGCACTGTTTTTATAATAGAATCTTTTTTGACTCAAGAAGATGTGTATTCATATGGATGGAGGATACCTTTTTTTATTAGCGTAATTGGTAGTATGGTAGCCCTTTATATGAGAAAAAATCTCCTGGAGACTCAAGACTTTGAAGATATGAAAAAACGAGATGAGCTAGTAAGCATGCCATTTTTTGAGATGTTTAAAAGATATAAAATTAAATTACTGCAGTTGTTTGGAATCTTTTTAACAACTCAAGTATCATTTTTCGTAGTGTTTATTTACGGAAAAACTATGATGATGGATTCAATAGGATTCGACAGCAATACAGCTGGTAAGTTTGTTCTGTTCACTGTTATTAGTTATACTATCACGACCCTTGTTTTTGGATATCTTTCCGATAAAATTAACAAGCGATACATAATACTTGGGGGGTTAGTTGGAATATTCATATCAGCTGTACCATTTATTGCGGCTCTGCAAAGTGGTGATAGCACTCAGATATTGCTTATATGCTTGCTGCTAGGAATGTTTATAGGGATGACAGAGGGGACGCTGAACCCACTTGTTGCTGAGTCTTTTCCAACTAATATCAGAGCTACATGTGTTTCATTCTGCTGGAATTTTACTGCTGTGGCATTCGGTGGAGGTGCACCTATAATTGCTATGTGGCTTATAGAGAATGCAGGAGGTGTAGATGTGATATCATACTATCTGATGTCTGTATGTAGCGTGTCTATACTGAGTGTAATCATTGGTTTGCTTTATTCTAAGAAGAACAGGGTATTCCTGGTGAATAGAGATATTAAACCTCAGAGAGTTTAGATTGCTTCTGAAATCGATCTAAAGAATTATACATCTGTATAAAATACATATCTGTTTGGAAAGCAGATGTGGTGCAGAGCTAACAATTCAAGCGACTAAATATCTTTATAGAACGCTTCGGATTTCTTATTGACTGTTGTGTTTGGAGCTAGTATGATCATATGACCTTAAAGAATTAATCAGAATTTTTAAAATGGCAAAAAAAGCACAACAATTGGTAAAACTAGCTAGCTCAGGTGGCACAGGTGTGTACTATGTTAGATCTAGGAATCCTAAGAAACTAACTGAAAAATTGAAATTCAGAAAATACGACAAAGTTCTTCGTAAGCACGTTGTATTTGATGAGAAAAAGCTTAGCAGCTAAGATGTTTACTTGTGAGTGTCTTAAGGTTACATAATATACAAAAAAGTTACCAGCAAGGTGCTACGTTTTTCGAGATAATAAAATCTGCAAACCTTTCCATTAAAAGTGGGGAGGTTTTTTCGCTTATAGGCCCATCTGGTTGTGGTAAATCAACTGTCTTGCAGATAGCAGGCTTATTGGATGCCCCGTCAAGCGGTAGTGTGTTTATAGAGGATTTAGAGTGTAACCTTCAATCTGATATAGTAACGACAGATATAAGACGTGATAAAATAGGGTTTATATATCAATCCCATCATTTGCTTGTTGACTTTACTGCGCTAGAAAATGTTATGTTACCATTACTAATTTCGGGAATGAACAGGTTTGATTCGCATGATAAAGCTGAAGCTGTGTTGAAAGATTTAAACCTAGGGCATCGTTTAAAAAACCTGCCTACTGAGCTTTCTGGTGGTGAGCAGCAGAGAGTTGCGATTGCAAGAGCATTAGTGCATAATCCTAAGCTTATATTAGCAGATGAGCCCACAGGTAACCTAGATCCTACAAATTCCAATGTGGTTTTTGATGAACTGCTTTCTATTGCTAAGAAAAGAGGTGTTGCTGTTCTAATTGTGACACATAATATTGAGCTTGCACAAAAAACTGATAAAATTTATACAATTAATAAAGGTCTATTGGAATTATACAAAGATGAAGCCAGCACAAATATTGATGAACCAAAGCCACAACGAAGAAGATCTAATAGACCAAACAATAAGGCCTAAGA
This sequence comes from Candidatus Jidaibacter sp., assembly GCA_021299995.1. Classification (GTDB taxonomy): domain Bacteria; phylum Pseudomonadota; class Alphaproteobacteria; order Rickettsiales; family Midichloriaceae; genus JAJTIA01. The sequence continues at coordinate 12,809 of JAJTIA010000064.1, forward strand.
AGCTTTCTGACTTCACTGGTCAGAGCAATTTAAAGAGCAATTTACATGTTTTTATAGAGGCTGCTAAGATACGCGAAAAAGCACTTGATCACGTTGTTTTTTATGGACCTCCAGGCCTTGGTAAAACAACTCTCTCCCAAATTATTGCCGCTGAATTAGGTGTTAATATCAAAAGCACTTCTGGCCCTGTTATTACTAAAGCGGGTGATCTTGCCGCGATATTATCTAACCTAAAAGCTTTTGATGTGCTGTTTATAGATGAGATACACCGGTTGCACACTGCTGTTGAAGAAATTCTATACTCGGCAATGGAAGATTTTACTATAGATATTGTAATAGGCGAGGGGCCTACAGCACGTTCAGTAAAAATTAACCTTCCTCCTTTTACGTTAATAGGTGCAACAACACGCTTAGGTCTTCTTTCTAACCCATTGAAAGATAGGTTTGGAATACCTTTAAAGCTCGACTTTTATAAGGTGGATGAGCTAAAAGCCATAATAATAAGGGGCGCCAAGATGCAAGAGTTTGGTGTGACTGAAGATGCAGCAGAGAAGCTTTCTGTATGCGCGCGCGGTACGCCTAGGATTGCACTGAGATTATTGAGACGCACTATTGACTTTGCTATTCATGCAAAAAAAGAAGTTATAGATCTGGATGTTGCAGTGGATGCGCTTGCAAGACTTGGAATTGATAGCTACGGTTTGGATAAAGTAGATCAGCATTATCTCACTTATATTGCTGCAAATTACAACGGCGGACCTGTTGGCATTGAAACCATAGCTGCTGGGCTTTCTGAGGATAGGGGGTCGCTTGAGGATATGGTGGAGCCATATCTTATGCAAATTGGCTTTTTAGCTAGAACTCCAAAAGGTAGGCAACTCACTTCAAATGCGTTGGAATATTTGAATTTGAGTGATATGATTAAAAACTCTCAAAAAAATCAAACAACTCTTTTATAGATGAAAGGTAAGATTAATATAGTGTTTGGCACTACTGCATCTGGTAAGACAGATTATGCAGTAAAGCTTGCAGAGGAGTTAGATGGCGAGATAGTAAACTGTGACTCTATGCAGGTTTATTCTGATATACCTATTATAACTGCGCAACCAACAGCTAAAGAAAAGCGATCTATTGTTCATCATTTATTTGGTTATATAGCGCCTATCAATCACTGCAATGTTGGTGCTTGGCTTAAAGATGTAGTACCAATTGTTAAAGATATAAAAGAGCGTGGTAAAACACCTCTTTTGGTGGGTGGCACAGGGATGTATATTAAGTCTGTAGTTGAGGGTTTAGATGAAATGCCTGTAATATCTGATTCTGTAAAAGAGAAGATCCACGAATTTCAAGCACTTTCAGATGAAAAGCTATTTAAGATACTAGAAAAAATGGACAAAAAATCTGCAAAGATATTGTCTCATAATGATACACAGCGTATTTTAAGAGCCTTAGCAGTTGTGCTTGAGACTGGTAAATCGATCGTTGATTTTAGAAAAGGCAGGCAGAGTAATAAAAATTTTGTGCAAGAAGATTTTTATCTAATATGGATAAATCGCGAGAGAGATGAAGTTTACAAGAGAATTAACGAAAGGTTTGATTTGATGCTTGAATCTGGCATTTTAAAAGAGGTGAAAGCATTGCTTGCAAAGTATGGCGATGCGGCATTCCCAAAAGCACATGGGTTGCCCGAGATGTTAGCATATTTGAAGAATGAGACGACGCTGCAAAAAGCTGTCGAGCGTTCAAAGCAAATCACTAGAAATTATGCAAAAAGACAAATTACTTGGGCAAAGCATCAGATGTCATTTGATGAGATTGTAGATTGTATCTAGCATGCAATATCATTATTCAAAATGTGTTGACATATCGTTTAACATTATGATATTTATATTAATAAGGATAGTAGTATAACTATTCTTATCTCAGCAAGTAGCTGGGTTAATTAACGTCCAAGTAGGAGACAAAAAATGGGAATAGCTTCAATTTCAAGTAATATACATGCTCAATATGCAGCAGGTAATGTAAGAAACTCACTAGATGGTTTAAAAACTTCAGCAATCAGGCTTTCTTCTGGTAACAGAATTACACAAGCTTCTGATGATGCTGCTGGTTTGTCGATTGGTACAGGTTTGAAAACAGATGAATCTACACTAAGAGCTGCTTTAACAACAGCTGGGCAAGCTGGGAGTATCTTATCTATTGCTGATGGTGCTTTAGACAACGTGTCAAAAATCTTAGCAAGGTTAAAGTCTCTAGCTTCGCAAGCTAACTCTGGTGCAATGGGCTCAACTGAGTTGGGTTACATTAAGCAAGAGATGCAAGCTTTGGGTTCGCAAGTAGATAGTATAGTTGCTACAACAAAGTTCAATGGTACTAAACTTCTTGATGGCGCATACAGCAATAAGGCTTTCCAGGTTGGTCTTTCTGCAAGTGATACAATCAGCATCAGCTTCTCGCAAGCAGATCAAGCTGGTTTAAGTATTAACGCAATTGATGTAACAACTGATATTGCAGGGGCAAATACCGCTTTGGATACTGCTATTTCTAGTGTGAAAAGTATGCGTTCGGGTGTAGGTGCTTTGCAATCACGATTTGGTTATGCTTCTTCTAACTTAGAAACAGGTATAAATAACCTTGGTGCTGCTAAGGCTGGTTATTTAGAGGCAGATATTGCGCAAGTTTCTACTGATTTTGCAACTCAACAAACACAGATGCAAGCAGGTGTTGCAACTCTTGCAAGCGTGAATCAGTTAACTTCAAACTTGTTAAAATTAATTAGTTAATTTTAGGTAAAATTACTTTAGGTGGTAAAATAAAATGGCTAGTTTTGATATTAAATCGTTGTCAGCAAATATAGCTAAAGATAAGTATAGTACTGCTAGCCATAATACACATACCACCAACAACAACCAACTTTCTGGCAAGACAGAAGGATCTAATAAAATCATCGCAGAGAAAGCTGTATTGGTGCAATCTTTGTATATGATGACACCTGATGGTGTGATACATAGAAGAGATGGTGATGGGTATGACCCGGAGATCACACTTGAGAGCTATAGCAGGCTGAAATCACTACAGCGCGATATAAAATAGTATAATACACCTTTCTTCATCAAGAAATTTTTTGCAGTTTTTGATCCACTACAGTTGAATCAGTATGAAAATAATAGGTATATTAATTGCCTATAGCTAAGTCGCTATAAAATTTGTATTAATATCAGCAATCTCATTGCAGCTTGAGTATGTTCTTCAGGTTTTGATTACCTGAGTTATCTCATCTATAGATTATATGTCTCTATTTTAGAGTTGATATAAAAGATATATTACTTTTAACATCTAGCAGTGATTCTATAGTGCTAAGGTGTTGTATTGCGGGTGATTGGGATACAACAAGACATGAGGAGCATTGTATTCTAAGCAGCGTAACCTGGTTCTATTATAGCCGTTAATAAATTTCAATACACACTCATTCCTGTGTGTATGGGATTCAAAATAGTTTCTACCGCTATTGGCTGATATTTTTGCCTTTCTAGCAATCACTTCGTTAACCCGTCTATTAAACCTTTCTACCATCCCATTTGTCTGGGCTCTGCCTATTCTTCTTAGTTTGTGTACAACCTCATAGGATTTACAAACTATATCAA
>JAJTIA010000008.1 GCA_021299995.1 Candidatus Jidaibacter sp.
AAAATGCAGCTTGTGCCAAGAATCCACAAGAGTGTTGTCCCAGTCGAAAATTATAGCTTTTGGCTTTGTTAAATACATATTTTATATATAAAAAATCGTTGCAAAAAAGATATATCAATAAAATCGTCTTAACAAGCGTTAAGAGATGTGTTATACTTGTGATTGTCGAGCAATCGACTACGGTAATAAATTGTTGCTCATAATAGATGATTTGGACTCGGGGGCAGTACCCGACGCCTCCACCATAGAAAAAATGGGGGCGAATTAGCTTCGACAGGCATTGAAAGGTTTAGCTTTTACTCAGCATGATACCACTGTGATGGATCAAAATAAATAAACAACGATAATAATCCGTTTGTTTCGATGGCTAACTTTTTCAGAAATGTTGCAAATGACAACTTTTCTACAGGCGCTGCGGCGGCTGCATAGGTTAGATAATCGCGGTTTGGGGGTTACCGGGCAACAGAAAGCCCCTTTTAATATATATATTTACGAATCATGCAATTTATAGATGAAGCAAAAATTTACCTAAAAGCAGGCGATGGCGGCGCTGGGTGCGTTAGTTTTAGACGCGAAAAATTTATAGAATTTGGCGGTCCAGACGGTGGAGATGGTGGCAAAGGTGGTGATATCACATTCATAGCTACAAAAGATCTAAACACTCTGATAGATTTTAGATACAAGCAGCACTTTAAAGCACAAAATGGCCTACATGGAATGGGTAAACAGCGCTTTGGCAAATACGGTGAAGAGATTGTATTATACGTACCTCTAGGTACACAGATTTTTGCAGAAGATGGTGAAACACTACTGGTAGACCTAAGCAACGATGGTGATTCTATCGTGATTGCAAAAGGTGGAGATGGTGGCCAAGGCAACGTGAGATTTAAAAGCTCTGTAAACCAAGCCCCAAGACGTGCAACACCAGGCTTTCCAGGGGATGAGCTATGGGTATGGTTAAAATTAAAGTTATTATCAGATGTAGGGCTAGTTGGGTTGCCTAATGCTGGTAAATCAACATTTTTATCTGTCACAACAGCTGCAAAACCAAAGATTGCTGACTATCCGTTCACAACTCTTAAGCCTCAATTAGGGGTGGTAAGCATAAATGATGAAGAGTTTGTGATCGCCGATCTTCCGGGTCTTATAGAAGGTGCGAGCCAAGGACTTGGATTAGGAGACAGATTTCTAAAGCATATAGAACGTTGCAAGGTGCTTTTACACCTGATTGACGCATCATCAGACGATGTGCTGCACAGCTATGATATAATAAGGCACGAATTGCTAGACTATAAAGAATATCTAGATGACAAAGTAGAGATAATAGCACTAAGCAAAACAGATCTTGTTTTAGAGGAAGAGCTAGAAGAAAAAATCGCTGCGCTCTCAAAACACACAGGAAAAAAAATATTTTCTTGCTGTGCAGTAATGCAAGATGGTATAAAACAGATACTCCAATATTTGCAACCAATTGTAAAATCCTAATATCTTATGTCAGATCGAATTTTAAGCTTACAAGACTCGAGCATCTCCATTGTTGCCGAAGCTATTTCTAATGGTTCTGTGTGTGTTTTTCCTACAGATACTCTTTACGCAATCTCTGCAGTATGCAATAACGACCAGTCTATTGAACGCCTGATCAAGATCAAAGAAAGATCAACAGCACGCACACTCCCTATATTGGTAAACGGGATAGAAATGGCAAAAAAATATGTTGAATTCTCAGAAGAGGCAGAAAAGTTAGCAGCCAAGTACTGGCCTGGCGCACTAACACTCGTGCTACCAGCGAAAGCTGACGCTAAGATCTCTGAATATTGCATTAAAGAAGGCATGATAGCTGTCCGAATGCCAAACTGTACAGCAGCACTTGATATCATCTCTATCGTTGGCGCGGGCGTTGTCGGTACTAGCGCTAACCTCTCAGGAGACAATAATCTAGCGCATGCACAGGATATCTCTGATAGCCTATCCTCTGAAGTTGAGTATATATTGGAAGACGACTTAAACCAATTATCGCTCAAAGCATCAACAATCATCAAATTTGACAACAAACAACTGGTCGTAATAAGACAAGGCGATTTGGATATAGAAATTATAGAACAATCATAAAGCTATATAGACCCAACTATACCGTCCTTATAAGCACAAGGCTGACATATAAATTGGAATATAGATTTATCTTTCAATGGATTTTGTAATTGTAGATCATTGATGCCAAAGATCTTCACACTACAATCACCATATACCATAGCGAGCACAGTATGACATGAAAACATATATTTTGTTTCGCTAGACACCAAATCTTTCTCAGTTCTACAGCTAGTATAATAAACCAAATAAGGTATTCCCTCATCTGAAGGTTGGGAATATTTTTCTATTAATATAGCGGGGAATTCAAACCTTGGAGCAAATGTCTTTGGATCAGATACAAAGCTTACCAAGTTAGCTGCCATTTTTATGCACGCTCTATTGTAATCCTCGTCACATTTAAAATCGCAACCTTTAAAAAACCTATCGGAATAACCAGCTCTGTAGTTTTCATCTGCTTCTATCGCCTTACAAAGATCTTTATAGGTCCTGACAAACACACCATTGATAGAGGTATTTTTCAAAGTGTCTAATTGCTTTTCACAAATATCTTCTTCGCTTTCTATTTGATTGAATTTACCTTCATCCGCTCTCATTATTATATCTCATTTTTGAATTTATCCGCGCAATTATTACGCTAAAAATCACCAAAAGTCAATAATAAAATCAAAAAAACATTGATCTATATTCAGCAGTATTATCTCGAATTTTTTTAGAATCAGAATTTTTACTAGTTGATAAATTATCTATAACACTCACAACTTTCACATCAGAAAAATTATCTATGTTAAATTCAGGGTCTAGTTCCGCATTATAGTCAAAGTTTATTTGTACTTCCGAAGTAAGTTTATAATCTTCAACTATATTACATCTAGCATATAGTGATTTAAGTGACGTAAATTTGGAATCAACTTTCTCGCCTTTTAACTGCCTGATACGCTCTATCAAATCTAGCTGCACATCAGACAATTCATGAGACTTGAGAGCGCAGTTCATACCTCCTAAGCCTGTGGTGCGCTCTATAAACATGCAATTCCCGTGCTCATCCCTACCTTTAATTTTATAAATCACATCACCAAATTTTGCATTCACCTTGCAAATAGCTTGCTTACATAATGCCAAATCTAACCCTATGGTTTCACACTTAGGTATCTTCAGATTACGCACATCCATATTTTTCAACAAGTTAAATTCAAAGTCAGAATCCGTGTATAAATTAGAAATAATTTTATAATTGTCATCATTATACTCTATAAC
>JAJTIA010000062.1 GCA_021299995.1 Candidatus Jidaibacter sp.
AAAAAAAGAAAAGCAGAGCTTGTACGCAGAGGTGGAAGATGCCTTGAAGCTTGCTACGAATCTTGAGCATAATTTTTATCATGTGCTTGGACTAACGCACACCAATATAGTGTCAGAAAATAGCATAGTAAAAATGCAAGGGATAAAAAATCAGTGGGATGCATTAAAAAATGCTACTAATTATAATGCGGAAAAATATACGGCTTTATTAGATTCTTTATCTTTATGTATAGAGAAAGTAGGAGACACCTCTGGTATGATAGTAGACCCTGAAATGGATAGCTCTTATTTGATAGATGCTTCTCTTAATGCAGTGCCTTTAATTATGGATGTTCTTGCTCATATTCGTACAGATTTATATGCTGATTTGAGGAATGATGGTAAGCTTTCCAATAAATCGATAGGCTTGATGTATACAACAGCATCTCTAATAAATGAACTCTCACTTAAGCATATAGAGGGTTCTATCAATAAATCTATTGCAGAGAACAAAAAGTCAAAAACTTTCGATAAAGCTCTTGATGATAAGCTTTTACCGCAATTGCAACAGTATGCTGCAGCATCTAAAAAGCTTGTAGGGCTTTTAAATGGGTATACAGCTGGTGTGCCTATTAACATGCCTGAATTGATAGATATTTCAGATGGCTTGCATGACCAGATCTCAGATGTTTCTGCAACTATTTTGCTAGAGCTTGAAAAAATAATTGAATTAAGAATAGTTGGTCTTAAAGAAACTAGAGCACAAACTTTGCAAGCTTGTTTATTAAGCGTTATTGTGGCTTTAGGGTTTTTCTTCTTTATCTCTAGCAGTATATCTAAGCCCATTAAAATGGTACAGGAATCACTTGCTCTGATTGCGTCTGGAGATGCAAATTTCAATATTCAAGAGATCAGTGGTACCGATGAAATTAGTGAACTTACAAAAGTTGCAAATACTTTGAAAAACAAAGTAGGGGAAGCTTATTTGCTGAAACAAATGGTGGATGATATGCCAATTAACGTGCTCTCTACCGATATAAAAAATGATTTTAAAGTAACATATGCGAATAATATATCATTGAGAACATTCGATAAGCTAAAAGAGTTTTTACCTGTATCTGCAGATAATATAATGGGTCAAAATTTAGACATATTTCATGAAAATCCAGGGCATATACGTAAGCTATTACAGGATGAGAAAAATCTGCCTTATTATGGGAAAATTAAAATAGGCCCTGAAGTTGTAAATATCATGATCTCTGCAATACGTAATAGTGATTCTCAATACGTTGGTGCCATGATGACATGGGAAGTAATTACTGCACAAGAAAAACTTGCTAGTGATTTTGAACGAGATGTGAAAAGTATTGCAAAAATGGTGAATACTGCTGCTACAAACCTTGCGCACACAGCAGATGGTATGGCAAAAACTGTGAAAGGTACCAAGCAACAGGCTGAAGAGGCAACTAGTGCAGCTGTGGAGACCACGCGAAATGTTCAGAGCGTTGCTCTTGCAACAGAGCAGTTGTCTAAATCTGTTACAGAGATATCGGAGCGTTTGCAGATGGCTGATAATTTGGCGAAAAAATCTTCTGAAAAAACTGGTAACATTGATAGAATGGCTGAAGAATTGAAGAAAGCATCAGCACGTGTTAGTGAGGTGATAGAGCTAATTTCTAATATCTCCTCTCAGATCAATCTACTTGCTCTTAATGCGACAATCGAGTCTGCTAGGGCAGGGGAAGCGGGTAAAGGCTTTGCAGTTGTAGCGGATGAGGTGAAAAACCTTGCTAACCAGACGAATCAATCTGTCGCTGAGATTAAATCTGTGGTGTCTGAGATGTGGAAGGCATCTGATGATATAACATCTGCGCTCATTGAGATTAAGGATTCGATTAGAGATATATCTTATTCTACAGAGGCGGTATCTAGATCGGTTGATGAACAATCTGTTACCACTAGTGATATATCAAAAAACATGCAAAATGCAGCTTCATCTACAGATGTGATTTCAAGCAACTTGCAAAATGTAAATGATAGCTCTTCTACAGCCGCATCTGCATCTGATGCAATGCTTGATGCTTCTCGTAGTTTATCTGAGCAGGCAGAAAGTCTAAGTGCGCAAGTAGATGCATTTTTGTTAAAGGTAAGGACTACTTAATGGACGTGATTTACTTTGGAAAAATCTTTGTAAAAGCGATATAAATTCTCTTGCCTTAGATTTTATATCGGTGTATATAATTGCATACATCTTCGACCCCTTCGTCTAGCGGTTAGGACATCACCCTTTCACGGTGGTAACACGAGTTCGATTCTCGTAGGGGTCGCCATTCTTTGAAAGCCCAGATAGCTCAGTCGGTAGAGCAAGGGACTGAAAATCCCTGTGTCGCTGGTTCGATTCCGGCTCTGGGCACCACTTCGAAAACAGTTTAAGCAAAACTTCCTCAATTTTATTGATGAGCATGGGTTCCATTTGGTGCTAAATTTACGATCTATAGTTTGCATGAATGCGTATAGCAAATATGAGATTCAAAGAGATAAGCGGTTTTAACAATCAAGGCACAATCCACTTGCAGAAGGTTAAGTATTTATTAATATATTTGTATTGATCATGAATTTAATCCAGATAACATATGACTGGATTTTTTATTACCAGAGATACACCTGTAGATGATAATGTGTTAAATATTAAACGATCATGATGTTGGATATAAATTGAAAGCTGATGGCTTATCGATTTAAGAGCATTTATGGGGAATGCATAAAACAAAGATCGTAGCCATTCTCTCTCTCATCATTTGTGCTGTGTTTACATGAGGCGTGATGCTGATTTCTTATCAACATATTAAGTTTAGCATTAAAGATTCTAAAGAATTATCGTTTGGCTTAAAGTCTAATATTGCACCAAAAAACTGTAATGCAGCCTGGACATTAGGCTAAAATCTGAATGTAAACACCAAAACTTATTCTCATAACGTCTATATTGATGCGTCTGAAAATACATTGATTAATATGACACCACTAATAATTAATAATATTCCAAGAATTGCTGGAAGATCTAGCTTTTGGCCGTATATAAAATAGCTCATTATAGAGATTAGTACGATACCTAATCCAGACCAAATTGCGTAAGCTATGCCAGTCTGCATGGATTTAAGTGTGTGTGATAAGCAATAAAAGGCAATAGAGTATCCAAGTATCACGAATAGAGATGGTATAAGTTTTGTGAAAGATTCAGATGCCTTTAGAGCGGATGTTGCAATCACCTCTGCTATAATTGCAATAAATAAAGTTATATATGCATTCATTGTGTTGCCTTAGTAAAGTAATTAAATGATAGGTTATCATTATAATTGAGGTGCTGCATCATATTTAATATCACGATAGTCTAAAAATGAGGCTATTAAGCACATTACTTCTTGCGGTAGTATCTCATAAGTTTTTGAAATTCCTCTTGATTCTGTCCATTTATTGCGCCATAAATTAGATAGATTACGCTCAAAAAATTCCAAAATATCTTTGCGTTCCATATGCTTGTATGTTTCTTGGGAAGGGAGAAAATTGGTTTCATTATATAATGTATGACTAATTGCGGCTTTATACCTAAATACTGCTGTGAGTCTTGATATATCTAAAGAGGCATAGTTATTATGCATTTCGTGAGCTTCAATCCATCTAGCTGCTAACTTTTGATATATTGTATATTTGGGTTTTAGAGTGTATATGGAATCTATATGTTGTGGATAGCTCAGTAAGAGTAGATTGTCTCTATCTCTCTGCCATTTTTTTACAAATGCGGTAAAGGCTTGATATGTTCTATTTGAGTGTAATTGTAGAAGTAAAATAGATCTATTGCTATTTATGGCATTCAGAAATTTTTGCATACCAACATCATCTATTCTGTTAAAGGATAAGCTTACACAAGTTAATCGTGAATGATTTGTAAAAAGTTTATCAGGTGATTCGGCAATCTTTACAAATGCATTAGGTTCAAGAAGTAGTGTGTTCAAATTTGGGGAGTCTGATAAATATTTTGCTATCGATGCAAATACTTCATTTTCTAAAGATGGTTGACTTAAGTTTAATTTTTCTATCACATTGAGATTGAGAGAGGATAGTATATTACTTACTGCACCACCCATTAAATAGTTTGTCGGTATATCGAGCGCTTTTAATTTTCTCAATTGAGAAATGCATGCAGCTATACTAGTTCCTGATGCTACTTGTAAAACATTATTTGAAATACTAAGAGATTCTAGGTTGGTAAGTAATGATATATTATTTAAGCAAGTTTCATATGTTGTACTTAAGTTGTAGCCAGATATATTGAGATATATAAGATTGTTAATAAACCATGGATTCGTTCTCAGTGATGTTGTGATTTTTGTAAGATCGATCTGTATAAAATCTGTTCCTTGTGTGCGAATTTTTTTTAATGACTTGTTTGAGCTCAATAAACTGTACAATTCGGATGCCTTCATATTGGTATTGCGAAAATACATGCTATATATAAACAATCCTTGAGGAGCTTTGACATCTTGATTCCTTAGAGCATATATTGACTGTAAAGTATATGCTTCCCCTGTGCCTTGCATAAATAGTACCTAAAGATTAATACTCTGCTTTGATAAAAAATAACCCAGCACTTGGTGCAGTAGCGGCTGCTTTTGTACGATCCTTTACATCAAGCAAATACTCTATTTGCTCTTTAGTCCATTTGTCTTCACCAACCATTTTGAGGCACCCTGTGATAATACGCACTTGGTTGTGTAGAAATGATGGTGCGTTCAAGTGGATCTCTACAAAATCTTGGTTGCGTCGCACTGCAATCGAATTTATGTGCTTTACAGGTGATGCAGACTGACAGTGCACAGCTCTAAAGCTTGAGAAATCATGCTTTCCCACTAGTGCTTGAGCCGCATCATGCATCGCTTGCACATCTAGGTGTTTTTGTAGATGCCAGGCAAACCCTTGATATATCACAGAAGGCTGTGGCCTGTTTAAGATTTTATATATATAAGATCGGCTTATTGCAGAGAAGCGTGCGTGAAAAGACTGATGAATAGAATCGCAGCTTAGTATAACAATTGGGTGCGGCCTTAAAAAATAATTGATAGATTTAACGAATTTGTGTGTATCGAGAGCGCCATCAAAGTCAAAATGCGCGACTTGCCCTAGAGCGTGCACGCCTGAATCCGTTCTCCCTGCCCCAAATAATGTGATATCTTGCTTGTAGAGTTTTGAGATAGTGTCTTCAAGCACAGACTGCACAGAAATTGCATCACGCTGACGTTGCCAGCCTGCAAATGGTGCTCCATTGTATTCAATAATGAGTTTATAGCGCTGCACTAGTCATTTAAAAAAGTTGCATAATCTTGCTTTAGTACAGAGTAAAGCCTAATATTCTCAGGCTTACCACGGATAATTCTATATCCGCGTTGGGTGCCTTCATACTTAAATCCAACTTTTTCTAGTAGCTTTTGAGAAGCTATATTGCCTTCCATTGTGCGGGCTTCGATTCTGTTTAAATCCATTGTTTTGAATGAAAATATAATAACATTTCGCAATACTTTTGTCATAATGCCTTTACGCCAGTGTGTGTGCATAAGATCGTAACTTATTTCTGCACGCTTATTATGAAAGTTCCAATTATTGTAGCCAATTGTGCCGATAAATTTGTCATCAGAGTCAGCAATAGCCCAGAAAATGCTGTGACGCTTGTAGAACAATCCGCCCCAATACTTTATTTCACTTTCTGCATCTTCTACAGATTGAGGAATATCTTCATCTGAGAGATATTGAACGCCTTCAGGATGAGACATCATATCGAAATAACCTCCTTTATCAGAAAGCATTAAATCTCTAAGAGTAATGTCACCGAGTTCTATTTTTGGAAATTTTGCGAAAAATCTTTGTATATGAGAGTACACCAGTAGTATTAAGAATTATTATTTACCAATATATTCTTACACTAGTTGCGCGATTTTTTCAACAACATATAAAGCTAGCTTGATATTTTTGGTGATTTACTTTAGGAGATTATATAAACAAGAGTGTGATTATGAAAACGGCGGCTATTATTGTTGCAGCGGGTAATAGTATTAGATTCGGCTCTGGGATTCCTAAGCAGTACAATAAGCTTGGTAGTGTAACAGTCATAGAACATACCATTCAACAATTTCTTGATAATAGAGATATTGATTATGTATTGGTTGTGATTTCTAAAGAACATCAAGACCTTTATTCAAAAAGTGTAAAGGGGCATAAAAAACTTTTAGACTATGTTTATGGTGGTGATACGAGGCAAAAGTCTGTATTTGCTGGCTTAAAACGTCTTGCTGAGCTCAAAGTTGAGAATGTTTTAATACATGATGCTGCTCGTCCATTTGTAACTGATGATATTATTTTAAAAACTATAGATGCTCTAAGAGCCGTAAAAGCTGTAGATGTTGCTGTAGATATTACAGATACAATAAAGTTTAAGGAATCTTTTGAGTTGGTAGATCGTGATGCTCTTTATGCGACTCAGACCCCACAAGCCTTCGATTTCAAAACTATATATTCTTTGCATCAGCAATACCAATCTCAAAATTTTACAGATGATATATCGCTTGCAAAAAAAGCGGGCCTTGAGATAGCTCTAGTAGAGGGCTATAAGATGAATTTTAAAATTACAACTCAGGACGATTTGATAATGGCTAATAATATGATTGCAAAAACGTATGTCACCAAAATAGGCATGGGATTTGATGTGCATGAAATAGAAGCATCTGTAAGTGGTAAAGTACCAGTGTGTGGTATAAATATAGAGTGCGGATATAAGGTGATAGCACACTCAGATGGGGATGTGGGATTGCATGCACTTGTTGATGCGCTGTTAGGGGCAATCGGTGCAGGCGATATAGGTCACCACTTTCCTCCATCGGATGAAAAGTGGAAAGGGTGCGATTCTTTGGTTTTTTTAAAGCATGCATATCAGTTGGTGAAAGCTGAAGGTGGTCTAATATCTAATATTGATATAACAATATTGTGTGAGACACCCAAAGTTAACCCTCATAAAGAAGAAATGATAAGCAAAATTGCGCAAGCTCTTGAAATAAATAAAAAAACCATTAATGTTAAGGCGACTACAACGGAAAAGTTAGGTTTCCTTGGTAGGAAAGAAGGGATTGCAGCAAATGCTGTGGCTTCTGTTAGATTTGAGGAATTGGGATAGTGAAATTTAAATACATACCAAAGTACGATTTAAGTCATTTGCTTAAGGGCAAAGCTGGTAGAGGTAAGGTGAAGCCTCCGTTTGCTTGGTACACTCTTATTGCGACATGGTTTTATGTAGGAGTCATAGGTTTTATGCCTGGTACGCTTGGTAGCATTGCCTCTTATCCCTTATTTTATGTTGCTGTATATGGTTCGGATGGTTATGAGAGTGCCATGATGCGCTGTTGGATGATTTTTATACCTCTCTTTTTCATCGGATGGTTAGCTGTTCGAAAATTTGAGGAAAAAACCTTTACGCATGATCATAAAAGCGTTGTGATAGACGAAGTGTTAGGGATGATGCTATGTTTTGCAATATGTTTTGATAAGGCGTATTTGATAGGGCAGGCGTTAAAGCCTTATTTTTCTATAAAGCCATCTAACCTCGCTTTTTTAATTACATTGATTGTTTTTAGATACTATGACATTAAAAAGCCGCTTTTCATTAGAACTATAGATCAAAGAATGCGAAGCTCATTTTCTGTGATACTAGATGATTTGGTTGCTGCAATATTTTCAGTAATGACTATAATCATTGCTGAGATGATTATTTCTAAGGTTTTATGACAGCAAAAGATTTGTCTAAACAATTAATAAGTTTAGCTTCAAAAAAAATGGTAAAAATTGCGCTTGCAGAATCTTGCACTGGGGGCGCTTTGGCATCTGCTATAGTATCTATTGCTGGAAGCTCAGAGGTTTTAGATTGCGCGTTTGTTACATATTCGGATGAGTCGAAAATTGAGCTTTTAAGGGTTGATAGGTTGTTTATAAAAGATCATTCAGCTGTGAGCGCTCCTGTTACAAAAGATATGGCGATTGGTGCTTTAAAAATATCTCCTACAGCTTCTATGGCATTGGCTGTTACTGGTTTTGCAGGTCCTACAGGCGATAAGATAGGCTTGGTATATATAGCGCTTGCGACCAAAGAATACATATTATGTAAAGAATTTCACTTCTCAGGTGACAGAAGCTCTGTCAGGGAATCTGCAGTAAGAGCCGGGTTAGAAATGTTGATAGAAGAGCTTGAGAAAGCTTAGATAAAATTAATACCTGTTTTATATTGGGATTAACTATATTTCAAGTATCATCGGTGTTGTGCAGGGCCATTCAATATTTGTTCTACTTTTGCAATTACTTCTTGGTATATCGAAGATGTTTTGAATAGCTTCATATCGCTTAAATATTCTGCTGTTTCTTTAGATACAGCATTTTTTGCAGCATTATCTATGTTTAATTTGCTTAGATCTATAGAGGCGCTCTTGTTTTGTTCCATAAATGCTTTAACCCGCAGCATGTATTGCTTTGTATTATCAGATACTTCAGCATTTTCTTGGGCAAGCCATTCATCTAAATCCTTCGATGTGATTGTTTCGGTTTCGCCGCGAAGTTCATCCACTACTGCAGTGATAGATGCTTTCTCCTTATTTTTATATATTAGGTTGTCTTCAATGAATTCTGCGCCTAAGTATCGAGATATCATATCATCCTTTAATCCGCTCTCATTAAGCGCAATATAAATTGCATCTTTCAAAGCTTGATTGGTTTTTATATCCCCAAGCAGTGAATAATCTATTAGCACACTTTTTATAATGTTGACGTTTTCTAACGCATCTCTATTGCTGTTATTAAATTTAATTTCTTGATTGAGCGCTATAGCTAAATTTCTTGTATCTGTTTTTAGCTTTTTGATATCATCTGTTACATATGACTTAAGCATGTAATTAGCAAGGTAGCTGGATACCGCAAGGCCTAAACCAATTATCATCGCAGGCTTGAATAAGTATGCTGTTGCAAATGTGCCGATCTGTGATGAATAGGGTAACATTGATGGCATAATCAATAAAACCATAGCCTTTGAGAGAGATACCTGTTTTGTAAGCGAGAGTGGAGTGCCTTTTTTAATAGTCTTACCAAACAATGTTATGTCTATTGGAAGCTCAAACATGAACCCATTTGAAAAGCCGTTAAGTAGCCTAGCCATATCTTTAGATGCGATATATGCTGCCCCAAGTGGGTCTGATATGTTGAATCCATCAAAATAACTATTACGATTTTCAAAATTATTAATTTTATCGCTATTAGTAGTAAGTTTCCTGTTTTTTGCTAGTATATTAATTGCTGATCGGTACTCATTAAATGGGGTAAAGAAATATGATGTAACAGCCATGTTAAAAAGAGGATATATAGCAACTCTTGGATTATGGTAAACTGTGTGTATTTTTCCTTTTACACCATCTATTAATGCATTTACCCCTTTTTGTACCATAGCAGGAAGTGTGGATGCAAAAAAAGGCCTTATAGCATAAGAAAATACTGAGTTAGCTGCTGCTTTTACATATAGTATATCTGCGACAGAATCTGTGAAATTGTATAAGCCGTTAACAAGCCTCGGATCCCATGTGGAATATCCTAAAAATGCAGAAAGCCCCATTGCGCCTGCAAATTTCTTTTGATTTTCTTCATCGTCACCGTATAACTGATTTGAAACATTTGTGCCAAAGCCAAAGATACCAATTGCAACTAATCCACGTAATGCGGTTGTATGATACAGTAAATTTAAAAATCCAATCATATTTATATCCTTATTGAGATACTACCCACTATATAGAACAAAAGTTAAGAAATAGTTAAAGCATTATAATATGATATAAGAAATTTTTCTACTATTTTGATTTTGTTAACACATTGTTAACACTCTTTGAATATAATAGCTTTCAGTAAGATAAGAAAGGTAATTATATGATAGATAAAATCTTTGGGATTGTATATCAGGTTTTCAATTGGGTGACATTTGCAATATACTCGGTTGCTAATTTAAGGGATGCTGTTTTATTGCGTTCTGAGCACTATGATTCTGTAGATCAGGAAAAAAAGCAAGATGGTATTACAGAGAAGGATATCTTAACAAATGCATCATATTATATAACAAAGATCAATTCATATGTGCCAGGATTAGGGCATGTTATTGACTATATGTTTTCTCCTAATATGTGCCTTGTGATTATGGCGATTTCAGCAGGAGCTGCATTTTTTAGCCCTTTAGGCTTTGGTATAGGTGTTGCAAGCGTTGTATTGCTTTCATGCGCTACTATAGTTGGTGTAATGCTTGCTGGTGTTGCTCAGCGAGATATTAATATAAAAAAGCAGACAACATCTGTGATTAAATCTCTAGAAAAGGATGTGGCTGAGATAGATGCCAAGATTGCAGCCTTGAAAGTTATTAATGCAAAAAATCATGTTATGATTGATGTAGAGAGGCTTTTTAAAGATTCTGTTTATGGTAAGCTTTCTGATTTAGCATTCCAGAAACCACGTGATCAAAAATATTCTGCATTTGACTCAGCAATCTCAGGTATTGCTGTCAGATTTCCAGTAAATGCATTTATGTTTGCGACTGGTATTGCTACTCTTAACCCACTTGTAGTAGGTTTAACAGCTACTTCTGTGATATTGGGGGAGGCCGCGCTAATTAGGCAAGATCAGACATTAGCTAAGATTAATGCAGAATTTGACGAAGAAATTGGCATTGCAAAAAGTAAACTAGGCCTCCCAGTAGTACACGGTGAGCAAGGCTTGAAGGAATATGCTGAAATTTTATCTGAAGTGAAAAGAACAAAATTTGCGATTGCAAGATTTCAAAAAGATTATGATAAAATATTCTCTGGTATTGCGCTTAGGGGTGTGCAACCATCTGAAGAAAATTTGAGAGATATCTTTACTCAAGAATATTTAGCATCACAACCAAGAGTTAATATGCCTACTCATGTTATGTCATATGGAGAATCTTTAGCTACATGTATCAATAATGGGTGGACATGGTCTGACTCTATGAATGCTAAATCACCATTTATAGAAGAGTATGCTTGGGCCTATAATGATAATGCTTACAAATACAATGCAATAGAGCAAGCTGTGCAGGCTAAAAAAGAGGAATCTACAGAAGATTCTGAAGATATAGTGGATCAAACTTGTCGGATAATTAAAGAATTTGCGGCAATAAGGGTGAATGGCACTTACAAGCTGTCTACTGAGGCGTCAGCGATTAAAAGAGCAATCGATCCCAAATCTGTTGAGGTTGATTCCATGTTAGCAAAATATACGAAGCCTGTTGCAATTAGTAAGAGCGTTGCGCAAAACATAATAAGAGACCGAGAAGCAAAAGGTAGGATTATGATTGTGAAAAGGCCAATTGGTGGGTAAGTTTGCAATTTCATTGAAAAACTGATACTTATATGATTTATAAATATAGCATTAACTAGTAGGTGTTCTCATGTTCTTAATAGATAAAGTTGTGACTATAATTGGTGCCGTTTATCAGTTCACTAGTCTTGCAATATAGACTGTTCGTAATAAGAGATCTTGGGCTAGGCTCTAAAAAATATGACCTTCCCGAAGAGCAAGTTGATCAAGATCAAGAGAGTGATTTAAAAGAGAAAGATAAGAATCGTAGCAAAGCAGCTTACTATGTAGAGAAGATAAATGATGTGATACCAGGATTTGGTAGTTTTGTAAACTACCTATTATCCCCTAATGTTCTGATACTGCTTGCTGCAATTGGGGCTGGTTGCTCATTTTTTAGCCCGCTTGGTATAGCCTTCGGGATTCCATCAGTAATATTGCTTTCATCCATTACTATTGCAATGATAGTCGGTGGAGTTGTGATGACAAAAAATATGGATATACAGAAGCAAACAACATCTGTGATTAAAGAGATAGAGAAAGACGGTCTAGAGATAAAGAGTAAATTAGAAGATCTGCAAAAGATGAATGGAACAATGAATCTTAATATTGATGTAAATAAGATTGTATCCAATTCAATGTATGGCTCATTGAGTCAAATGGCTTCTGTATTAGAGAAGCCAGAAGTTGAAAAGCCAACATTCTTCGAATCTATTAGAGGCGGTGTTGCTGGTAGGTTTCCAATTAATGCGTTTATGTTAGGCACTGGTATTGCTACACTGAATCCACTGATCATAGGGCTTACGGTTACATCTGTTATTTTAGGTGAGGCATCGCAAATAAGGGAGGAAGCAGCTTTAGCTGAAGTGTATGCTAAATTCAATAATGACAGGGCCCAAAAGAACTATAATCTCGGGTTGCCAAATTTAGAGGGAGAAGAGGGATTAAAGACATATAGAGATTTTTTATGTCAACTTAAGCGCGAAAAATTTGCATTAGAGAGATTTAAAAAAAGATTATGAGCAAATATTAAAGGGTATGAAAGGCATTGGTATTACTCCTACTGAGGATAATTTGCGTAGTATATTCCAAAATCAATATCTTGCAACACAACCGCATGTTGAAATTCCAACTCATGTGATGACCTATGGAGAGGCGATTGCAACGTCAATAAATAATGGCTGGAGATGGTCCGATGCTATTGATGCAAAATCACCATTTGTAGAGCAATATGAATGGGCTTATAACGATAGTGCTTACAAACATTCTGCGATACAGCAAGAGGTGAGAGATGGAATGCCAGGTCTATCTGCACAAGAAGTGGTTGAAAAAACTAATGGGATAGTTCGAGAAATTGAAGCGTGTAAGGCGAATGATAACGCTTAGGTTTCAGAAGATGCGGAAGCTATACATACAAAGCTTCAGGTTCCTCCTGTGCAAGTAGATAATGTGGTGGATGAATGGAAAGAGAAGCATCATCATGCAGCAGATCTGGAGGCTGAGAAAAAGATGCCAAATATTAGTAAGATTCACACAATTTGACCTTATTTGCCTTGAGTGATGCTAGGTGCTTTGGGAATGATGTTTTTAGGCATATTGCATCCTTTTTCTTCGTATAACATGCTTAGATATTTCTCTCTATCTTCTGCTGCCTTTGCTGCTCTTGTAAGCTGCATAGATGTGCTCGCAAAGCAAGAAACAGAACCTGCATAAAGTTCAGGTAATTCTGCTCTCTTATGATACATATCGTTTTTGAATGAAGCATCGAGAAGTTCAGATCTTAACTCAGTACAGCTAAGGTGTTTATCTTTGAATTTTGCAGCCTTCATAGGTTTGACCTCTTCTTTATGGCATGTGCAACTTGAAACGATTAGCAGAATTGAGATAAATGATAAGATTTTCATAGGCTGAAAATGTCTTTGGGTTTGGATGCTTATGTGATACAATAATGGAAAATTTTTTTAATGCATCATGCAAAACGATAATGTCTTAAAATTGCACAATGTTGATCTTGAGATCGCAAAGCAGGTACTTGATATCGAGATCAAAGGCCTAAAGTCGTTACAGAACTGTTTAGGCGATGACTTTTGTGCAGTAATTGATGCATTGTTTGAAACGCAAGGCAGAATAGTAGTTGCAGGTATTGGCAAGAGCGGTCATATAGCTAAGAAATTTGTTGCAACTCTTGCATCAACCGGCAGCCCAGCTATTTTCCTGCATCCAGCGGAAGCGGTGCATGGTGACTTAGGAATGATAACAAAGGGTGATGTAGTTGTAGCTATTTCAAATTCCGGTGAATCCTCAGAGCTTTCATGTATTATAGATTATTGTAAAAGATTTGAGATACCATTAATCTCTATATCTCGCAACGCTGAATCTACACTTGCTAAAGCTAGTGATTTTAGGATTGTGATGGATAAGGTAGAGGAAGCATCATGTGTTGCGGCTCCTACTACTTCTACAACTATGACACTTGCTATGTGTGATATTATATCTGTTGTTTTGCACGAGAGGAAAGGGTTTTCTAATTGTGATTTTAAGAATTTTCATCCAGGTGGTAAAATAGGTGTAAACTTACTTAAAGTAAGCGATTTGATGCATACGGGAAATGATATACCGGTTGTTAATGCTGATGCTACATTTAGTGATGCAATCTTAGAGATGACTAAAAAGAGACTTGGGTGTGTTGCGGTTGTGGATCAAGACTCAAATTTTATTGGTATGCTAACAGACGGTGATGTGAGGCGTAACATAGGTCGAGATATCAATACGACCAAGGCTGTAGATGTTATGACAATAAATGCAACAGTTTTGACTTCTAACATATATGCTTCAGAACTTCTGAAAATGATGAATACAAAACAAATCAGTAATATATTCGTTCTACAAGACAAAGAGTTGGTAGGAGCTGTGCATTTGCATGATTTGTTAAAAGCAAAAGTTGCTTAATACTTGTTGATATCTATAGCTTTCATCTTGTTTCCTGATCTCTTTAATAGTATGCTACCAAGTATAATCATTGGTATGCTTAGAGCTTGCCCTGTTGTTAAGATCCATATGTGACCATCCGTTGCATCTTTATAATTTTCTATAAAGATTCTAAAGATACCGTATATTATTAAAAACATTCCAGATATTGCGCCTTTTCTATGATGTAACTTGGGAAACAAGATATACAAAATCAGAAGGAGAAAGAAGCCTTCTAAGAGAGCTTCATAAAGCTGTGTTGGGTGTCTGGGCAATGGTCCAGCCATGGGAAATACAACGCCCCAAGGTGCTGCAGTTACTTTTCCATACATCTCTTGGTTGATAAAGTTTGCAACCCTTCCTAAAAATAAGCCGATTGTCGCTACAACAGATATATGATCTGTTGCTTGAAGTAAGCTGATTTTGTATTTTCTACAAAAGAGATATGTGCTTATGATCATCCCTAGAAGTCCACCATGAAACGACATACCTCCATCTCTGATTTTGAATATCTTTATAGGATCTGAGAGTATTGATTCGAAATCATAGAAAATCATATACCCAAGCCTTCCACCTATTATAATACCTAAGATTGAATAGAATATTAGATCTTCCATAGATTGATTTGTGAATAGAGAAGTTTGTTTGTTCAAGTGTTTTAGAAGAGCGTATCCTAATATTGTTCCAAATATATATGCAAGTGAGTACCAATAGACCTCAAATCCAAGTATTTCGAAGGCTATTGGGGATATTTGAGTAAAAGAAATTGCAAGCATAATTATCTCTGCTATTATAGGTCTTAGTATTTTAATTATAGGATGTACAGATGTCTAATGAAAAAAAACACAATATTATGGAAGATTTGTCTAGCATGGCATCCTCAACTATGACAACAATAACCAATATGAAGCAAGATATTTCTAATATTGTTGCTGAGCAGTTAAAGGCGTTTATGCAAAAAATGGATTTTGTTACAAAAGCAGAATTCGACGCTTTGAAAAAAGTAGTAAAAGAACTTGCTGAAGAACGAGCTAGACCTGCTTCAAGGTCTTTTGGAGATAGAAAAAGTGCGCCAAGAAGGCCATCGTCGTCTGGACCAAGAAGGCCAAGCGAAGGTAGAGGCGGCAGAGAAGAGAGAGATTATGGTGCCAACAGAAGGATGAGTGAATCTAGAAGAGATGGTGAAGGTAGAGGTAATAGAGAAGATATAGATTATAGCTCGAGTAGAAGAACTAGTGACTCAAGAAGAGATGCTGAAGGTAGAAGAGAGCGTGAAGATTATGAAGGTAGAGGTGATAGACGTCCAGCTGGAAGATCATTCGGTAGAAAATCGGAGTCTTCTGAAGGTAGAAGATTTGGTGGCAGGTCTTCTGATGATAAAAGGACATCTAAGAGTTTTGGACCAAAAAGATCTGAATCTTCTTCTAGGGAGAGGGATGATAGATCGACAGACCGTAGGCCTAAACTAGCCGTCAAGACTAAAAAAGCTGCTTCTGAATAAACACATTGTTTTATGAGTGTTTTTTATAGGTAATAATGACACAAACTAATGCTATTTTAGATTCTAAGATACTGATTGTGGATGATATACGCTACAATCAGGTGTATATTTCGGAAACATTGCGTTCAAACGGATATAATAATTTTGAATTTGCTTCTGATGGTAAGGCTGCATTTGAAAGACTTGCAGAATATAAGCCTGATCTGGTATTGTTAGATATAATATTACCAGATGCAAATGGTTTAGACATATGTCAGACGATTAAATCTCAGCCCGCAACACAAGAAACTATAGTTATAATGCAGAGTGCAATTTCGCAACCAGAGCAAAAGAGAATTGCATTTAATGCTGGTGCTAACGATTATATTAATAAACCTATAGAGCCTATAGAGTTAGTATCTCGTGTGAAATTGCAGCTTGAACAAGCTAACCTTACTCATAAACTAAAAGAGATAAACAACAGGCTTTCTCACGACTTAGAGGAAGCGATTGTATTGCTTGAGTCTTTATTGCCTCACACTAAAGAGATTCAAAAAATATCATTGGATCATGGTGTCTCTCTTGATTTTGTATACCAACCTTCATCTGAATTAGGTGGTGATTTTGTGGGTCTTGCTCAGATAGATGATCAGAGGTTTGGATTATATCTATGGGATTTTTCAGGGCATGGTATTAAGGCTGCGCTCAACACTATTAGACTGCATGCCATGATTAGTAGTTTTGAGATGGGTAGATCTTCTCCTGGCAGATTTGTTACATCTGTTAACCACAACATACATAAGATCAGCAATAAAGCGTTTTATGCTACAATGTTTTGCGGTGTGATAAATAAGACAGACAAGACTATGGAATATTCATTCGCATCTAGTCCTAAGCCTATATTGATCTCTTTTAAAGAAGATAAATATGAGCTAATAGATACAAAGGAATTTCCGGTGGGTGTTGTAGAAGGGCATTCATATAGTAACTACAAGATTGATCTTAAGCCATGGGATGCATTAATTATATATAGTGATGCGCTTACCGAAACGCCTGATGCTAATGGTGTGTTTTTAACAGAGGATGGGATAGCAAGAGTAGTGTTAGATGCCCATAAAGCTGGTAAACCTTCAGATGCTAAGTCTATCAAAGCTCAGATCACTGATAAATTTGCATCAGAGTATTTGAGTAATGTTTCGGATGACCTAACTATTGCTATTGTTTCATTTAATCATTAGGCCACATATATATTACTTTTCGCAACATAATTGCATTTACACTTAAATATGATAAATTGCTTTCAT
>JAJTIA010000055.1 GCA_021299995.1 Candidatus Jidaibacter sp.
AACTTGTTTCGGGTACGATGTTGCTAAGCAGTTTGGGCTTAAGATTGTAAAGACCAGACCTGGGCTTGTGCCACTTGTTGTAGCTAATGATTATGCGGAATTTTGCAAAAGCTTAAGCGGTATTTCCATTTTTGCTGATGTGAGCTATGATAAAGCATCGTTCAGAGAGAATATATTGTTTACACATAAAGGTGTGAGCGGGCCTGCGATCTTGCAGATTTCCTCGTATTTAAAAAATCATGCTGATTCTGTGATAAAGATGGATTTATTGCCGCATTGCAATCTTGAAGAAAGCCTGGCAAATACTGGAAATAAAAGGGTGTTGCTTAGCAATTTTCTCAATAACTACTTGCCCAATAGATTTGTAGAGCATTGGTGTGTGCTTAATGATAAATCTAAGCGTGTGATCGATTATAACTCGAAAGAAATAGCATCTATTGCAAAAAGTTTGCATGAGTTTGAGTTGAATGTTGCTGGGACAGAAGGATATCTTAAAGCGGAGGTCACAGTAGGTGGCGTTGATACAAAGGAGATTTCATCAAAAACTATGGAGTCATTAAAAGTCTCAGGTTTATTTTTCGTAGGAGAAGTTGTTGATGTAACGGGTTGGCTTGGCGGATATAATTTTCAATGGGCTTGGTCTTCAGGGTTTGCAGCAGGTTCATATGCATAAGGTTTTTGTATGATGTGAGCTAATATCTATTAGAAATTTTACAAAAAAAGGTTTACTAATTAGCAAATAAGCTGTAATTAGACAGTGAAATTCTTTTATACAAGTAGAGCTAAACATGGCATCAGCACAAGGTAAAATTACTCAGGTTATTGGCGCGGTAGTTGACGTAGTCTTTGAATCGGAGCTTCCACCAATATTAAACGCTATTGAGTGTGAATTTAATGGCAAGCGCTTGGTAATGGAGGTTGCTCAGCATTTGGGTGAAAGTACAATTCGTGCGATCGCTATGGATAGTACAGAAGGGCTTACACGTGGCGTTGCTGTAAAGGATATGGGCGCTCCGATCACTGTGCCAGTAGGTAAAGAGGTGTTGGGTCGTATTATAAATGTGATTGGTGAGCCAATTGATGAGCGTGGCCCAATCAAGACTAAGACGTTATATCCGATCCATAGAGATGCTCCTGAATTGGTTGATCAGTCTACAGCGAACGAGATTTTAGAAACTGGTATCAAGGTTATCGACCTTTTAGCACCATATGCAAAAGGTGGTAAGATTGGCTTGTTCGGTGGTGCTGGTGTTGGTAAAACAGTACTAATTATGGAATTAATCAACAACGTTGCCAAGGCGCATGGTGGGTTCTCTGTGTTTGCTGGTGTTGGTGAAAGAACGCGTGAGGGTAACGATCTTTATCACGAGATGGTTGATTCTAAAGTGATTGATCTTGAGCATCCAGAAAAATCTAAAGTTGCACTCGTTTATGGCCAGATGAATGAACCACCAGGTGCACGTGCCCGTGTTGCTTTAACAGGTCTTTCTCAGGCTGAATATTTCAGGGATGAAGAGGGGCAAGACGTACTGTTTTTCGTAGATAATATATTCCGTTTTACACAAGCCGGTTCAGAAGTGTCTGCGCTTTTGGGAAGGATTCCTTCTGCTGTAGGTTATCAGCCTACACTTGCTACAGAAATGGGGGCATTACAAGAAAGAATTACATCAACTAAGAAAGGTTCTATCACATCAGTACAGGCTATTTACGTTCCTGCTGATGACTTGACAGACCCAGCTCCTGCTACATCGTTTGCTCACCTTGATGCTACAACAGTATTATCTCGTCAGATTGCTGAGATTGGTATTTACCCTGCTGTAGATCCACTTGATAGTACATCTCAGATGCTTTCTCCTGAGATTGTAGGCGAGGAGCATTATAGAATTGCTCGTGAAGTTCAAAGAATCCTGCAGACATATAAGTCATTACAAGATATTATCGCGATATTAGGTATGGATGAGCTTTCGGAAGAAGATAAGTTAGTCGTAAGTCGTGCTCGTAAGATTCAACGTTTCTTATCGCAGCCGTTCTTTGTAGCTGAAGTGTTCACAGGTGCTCCTGGTAAGTTTGTTCCTCTTGCTGAGAGCATTAGAGGGTTTAAAGGGATTATAGATGGTGAATATGATGATTTGCCGGAGTCTGCATTCTACATGGTTGGCTCTATCGACGAAGCAATTGCGAAAGCTAAAAAAATGGCGGGAGCTGAAAAATAAATATGTCTGAGCTAAAGCTATCAATAGTTACACCTGAGTCAAAACTGTTAGAAGTTGATTGCACTCAGGTTAATTTACCTGGCTCTGAAGGTGTGCTAGGAGTTTTGCTAGGGCACATGAACCTTGTTTCATCCTTAAAGCCAGGTGTTGTTGAATATTTTCAAGGCTCTGATGCAAAACCCAAGGTGCTTGCTATATCTGCTGGGTTTGTAGAAATATCTCATACAAATTGCGTAGTATTAGTGGAGCATGCTGCTTTTTCTAATACCTATTCGCATGAAGACTTGGCTACAAACATCTCAAAGCTTGAAGCTAGACTTGAATCTGCTGAATCTGAGCATGAAGCATCTAAAATCGATGGTGAGCTTGGCTACTATAAGGCAATTAAGTCTATAGCTTAGCTGTTTAATTACTTAGTCTGACATCCATTATTAGGGCTAGATACATGTGGCTCTAGCATGTCTCATGAATTATAATCTATTGACTTTTTAGGTATTTCGCGTATAGTCCCCTCAAATTTAATTGTATAAGTGATTTTTATGATAAATAAAGAAGAAATGGCAAGTGTTGTTGAGCATATAAGAGATATCTTAAATATGCTTAAGAATCATGAGGAGACACAAGAGCGTTGTGAGATTTTAAAGGCTAACTTGATTAGCTTGCCTTCAGCTGTAAGGCCTATGGTAAGAGACCCAGAGGACAGCCGTATTGTTAATTTAGCTGGGTACATGGCATTTACCTACCCATTTAAGCAAGAATTTTTTAAATGCATAGTGGAGCATTTGCCATATACGCTCTTCCAAGATCATAAAGAGCCATTGTTAAGTGGTGATTTTTATCATGAAAGTGGTAGTAATATATCATCTCTACCTAAAGTAATTTTGCCATTGAAGTTAGCGATTGATCAAAGAAATTTGCAAATGACAACCTCTATTCTTGCTAGCTCTGCACTTCAAACTGATGTATATGCACCTCTTACCTATAGGGCTATATTCTTAATTGATAATATTTGTTATGGTATATCATCTTATTATAATACTAATGCTCTTATAGAAGATGAGATTTTAGTTGCCATGAATAAAGCAGTTTATAGCGTTGTTCAAGAATCCATTAGAATTGGTGATTCTTCTATTATTAATAACTTGAAAGCAAAAATAATTCCTGCTTTTGAAAGTAGGTGTAAAAGCCAAAAATGTGCAATGCTGCATAATATTGACCAAAAAATCATTGTGTTTTTACAAGGCTTGGAACTTGCTTTTGAGGAAGGCAAGGTTGAAGCGAAAGGGCTCGGTGTTTAAATGCCATTTGTATTATTATTGCAGGTAGAGATGAGAGAGAATAGATAGTATATCCAGTTAATGCCTTGTAATATATAGTAAAGAGCTTTAGAAGCTGCCGTCCTATCAATAATCACAGCTAATGTTTTCAACAATAGCAGTCTGAAACGCAATATATCATTAATCGAAAAAGGCTAATATTATAAGCTCTACTCATTATTTATAGCAACTCTTTCGTTGTTTAAAGATTATAATCATCGTAATTTCATCTTGAAACTTTTTCACCATGGTTTATAGTCATCTGCATTAGGAATTTTCATGAGTTCGATGATGGAGTTTACGGCAAAAAAGATGATCTTTTAGGCATATTAGGTCATGTTCAATCGGTTGTAGAAAGGCGTGTTGCAATACCTGTTCTTGCAAACGTTAAAGTGTCTGCATCTAATTCTGGCGAGATTGAAATGATCGCAACAGATATGGATATATGCATACAAGATAAAATATCTGGTGAAGTCAAGGAAGCAGGTGTTACTACTATACCAGCTGGAACATTATATGAAATCGTGAGAAAGATACCTGAAAATGCTGATGTTCATTTTAAACAAGACAAATCTACAGATGCAATTTTAATAACTGTAAATTCGAGTGAATTCAACTTACCTACAATTAGTGCAGAGGAATTCCCAAGCTTTGAAGATATAAGCAATACTATGAAGTTCAAAATTTCTTCTGAGATTTTGAGATTGTTATTAGACAAAACGAGACATGCTATTTCTAATGAAGAAACAAGATATTACCTAAATGGTGTGTATTTGCACGCACACAATGCTGAAGATTCATCTCCTCTTTTAAGAGCGGTTGCGACAGATGGTCATAGATTAGCTCGTGCTCAAACCGTTTTGCCAGAAGGTTGTGAAAATATGCCTGGTATTATTATACCTAAGAAAACAGTGGCTGAAGTGATCAAGCTGCTAGATTCCTATGTTGGTGAAGTACAAGTTGCGCTAGCGCCTAATAAGATTATTTTTGCGATTGGTTCTTCGGTTATTACATCGAAGTTGATTGATGGGAAATTCCCAGATTACGAAAGGGTAATACCTAAGAATAACGATAAAACTCTCGAGATTTCACGCAACAATTTATCTAAATCTATTGATCTTGTTATATCTATTTCAAGCGATAAGACACGTGCTGTGAAGTTTAAAATTGAAAATAAAAAAGTTGAAATATCAGCAAGCAGCGAAATCAATGGTAATGCAAAAGGTC
Organism: Candidatus Jidaibacter sp.; assembly: GCA_021299995.1. Taxonomy (GTDB): domain Bacteria; phylum Pseudomonadota; class Alphaproteobacteria; order Rickettsiales; family Midichloriaceae; genus JAJTIA01. The sequence continues at coordinate 4,757 of JAJTIA010000055.1, forward strand.
AGCAAGAGATAGACGCGAAATTTGATGGTAATGAGCCAATCGTAATTGGTTTTAATTCCAGATATGTTTTGGATTCTTTATCTGCGATTGATTCTGACAATGTGATGATTACATTCTCTTCTGGGTTGGGTGCTGCTATTGCTGCTGATGCAAACGATAACAACTTCATCTATATCTTGATGCCTATGCAGGTATAATGAAGATCAAATCATTATTACTAGATAACTTTCGTAATCATAAAATCCTTAAGATAGATAAGACTTCTAAGTTTAATTTTATTATTGGAGATAATGGGATAGGCAAGACAAACGTTGTTGAGGCTTTGTCTATGTTTTCACCAGGAAAAGGCTTGCGTTCTACTAGTTTGGATGAAATGGTATTACATAATGCCCAGAAGTGGACGGTATTTGGCACGTTTGCAAATCAAGATGATGACATCAGCATTGGATCGGAATATAGAATTGCTGATAGAAGACGCAGTATATTGATAGACGCGAAAAGTGTCAAAAGCTCTGATGCAATCCTAAAATATGTACGTATCATGTGGTTGTTGCCGCATATGGATTATTTGCTGAGCGAATCAAAAACATCTAGGCGCAAATTTTTTGACCGTATTACATATAACTTTTTCCCAGGGCATGCTATTTTAATCAAGCAGTACGAGATTATTTTAAAATCCAGATTAAAGCTGTTGAAGAGCAATAATTGGGACGAAATTCTGATTACCCAATATGAAAAAATGCTGACAGAATTTAGTGCAAAGATAATAAAAAATCGTATGGCAGCTCTTGATTATATAAATGAAGCTAAGAATCAGTTTACATCCAATTTTTTAAAGCCATCTATACACCTTGTATGCGAATGTGTAAAACATATCAACGGTGATTTCAATAGCTTTATGAGCGATTCGTTCAGGCGTTCACGAGCTCTTGATGCAAAAATAGGTCGTAGTATGTTTGGAATTCATAGAGCAGATTACAATGTAATTAATACAAAGAAAAATGTAGGCGTTAAATTTTGTTCTACAGGTGAGCAAAAAGCAATGCTGATTTCTATCTTGATAGCTCAAATTATGGTGCTTAACTCTGAGTTTAATATAGCACCTATACTGATCTTGGATGATATTTTTTCACATTTGGATGCTAATAGAGTAAATGAATTATTAGCTGAATTATCAAATTTAGATGCGCAAATTTGGGTGACCACAACATATATCGATCAAAAAGCAATAGAATTGCAATGTAAAGAATATATTAAAATCAAGATTTAATTGTTTGATTTTTAAATCTTTTCTTTTTAGTATCTAGTCATAACCTGATCAAGGCTGGATATGAGCGCTATACTGATTTATACTAAACATCACTGTAAGCAGTCTGATAAAATAAGGCATTTGCTAAATATTAAAAAGGTTCCATTTGAAGAAAAAGACATCAGTCATGATGTATTGATAAAAAGAGAGATGATGGAAAGAACTGGTGGGCGCGTTATTACTCCTCAAGTATTTATAAATGGAAGACATATTGGTGGATTAGAAGAGCTTATTCAGCACGATTTTTCAGATAAAAAAGTTGCATAAAACTATCATATGGTGTGCTGAATGCAAGATATGATATCTGAAGCATTACAACCACGCAAGATGCTTTGCACAACAAGCGCAGCATACTTCTATAATGCATGTGCTGATAACAAAGCTTTCGTTGTGACGCACAGCATCCAATTTAAAAAAAGCTTTGATGATCAATTCTCAGAAGCTGCATATCGTGAACACGTAAAGCAGAGGGAGAAAAATTCATCCTATAAATCTTGATTTATTAAAAGTCTACCGGCTTACCAAGCATAAGGGCTATTTCTCTTTATTATTGGAGAATGCTAAAACTGAATCTGCCATGTCAGTGCACGGTCTAAGAAATAAGTTTTACTATTATCTGGTTCGATACAGGCAAGTTGCACCCAGCCATTACCAAATAGCTTTTGCAGTAACGGTTGTGCTTTGATTATTCTGTCAAGCATCGGACGAGGCGCATAGACCACGCACATCAGCCGTTGTGGTTCGTGGTAGGCTTCTTTATCGCTTGCATACACAGATTGTAGCGGAAGACCAGTCATCAAATCGCTTGCATTGCCCTGCATGATGCCGATTTTACCTGTGATGTTTTTGGTGATCTTGCTACCGCCTCCATACGCTACGTTATTCAGAGTGGAGAACAGATATTGCATGTTAATCCATTGAGCAACAACCATAGGCGCAGTGAGTATGACGCTAAGGGAACTGCCTTCTGCATCCTGTGTGTAATCATAAGAATGCAGGAAGCAGCGGCCTTCAAGATCTAGTGATGCGGTGATTTCGCGAGGCGCCACTATCAAAGCGGCATTACGTGCCAATCCCCATTCGGGCCGCACCTCAGCCCAGTCTTGTGAGCGAAGCCAGGCATGATGACGGGTTCCATGCATGACATGCAATTTTTGAAGTCTAGACGCACTATTTTTTTCTCTTGCCTTTTCTATATTATCTTTCAATTGCAAAAATATGCATGACAGATTGTTTTTTAGTTCCAAAGATTTATAGAAAACAACCTCGTCTGTTGTTGTATCATGCTCTGCAGCAAGAAAATGTGTTGCTTCAGGGATATTAATTCCATTTTTATGCAGATGATTTTTTACATCTGTACGGTTTAATATCGCTGCTAGTATGCCTGCATTGCTGGCACCATGTCTCCCGCCGCATGCACCACAATCAAGTGCGGTAGCATAAGCATTATTCTGGGTTGTGCTGCCATGACCGCAGAACACGATCAGTGGTGCAAAATGATGAGTCAGGCCCATCATCTTGAGCGCACCCTCAGCATATGCACATTGTTCGGCGAGCGTAATGTTTTCAAGCGAAGGTTCAACCGCAAGAGGTGTACGTAGTATTTTAGTAGTACAAGTTTTTAGCATTGAGGCTAATCGCGGAGAAAGAGTTCTGAGCCCCATCCATACACCGCTAATCATACCAAGTGCTTCTACAAGAGCAAAAGGTATGCTGAAGGTGTATTTCATGGATTGATAAAGTCGTTTGAAAGCTATTAGTCTACCGTAGCTCTTTCTGTCCTGTTCGCAACCTTGATGTGAGCATGGTGATTCTTTGACTTCATGTTTAGGCGAAAGCAGCACAGGACATGAGGCGTGGGATTCTCCTGTGACAGTGTCGGTAATCTGCACAGGGAGACCGAAGAATCCTGCAAAACCTAGCGTTTGATAATCACCTGTAGATTCCAGTGCTTTGCGGAAAGGTTCGGAGCGCACGTCGATGCAGAACACCAGCTGCGCTTTTGGTACATGAGGTTTTTTGAGCTGCTGCGCTGCCAATTGTTTTAGTAAATGCAGACGGAAGTTTTTTTCTGCTATTTTCATCTTTGCCAGAGTGTTAGTACCTGTTTTAGCTTGTTGTAAAGCTTGTGCATGGCATGCAAGCAATGTCTTAGCCTCTGGCCACAAAAGGCTGGTGATGATTAGACGCATCGCCAGATAATCCGCTTGTGTTACTGGATGCGGATGGCTGCCATCCACATATGCCCATTCGGTGCGGTATTTTAAATACGCTGCCCAGCCTGGTAGGGTTGTGAGTTGCAGCGTTAGGAATTCTTTCCGTTCTTCTTTTGGTATACTGAGCCGCAGTAGGCACTCTGCAATCGCTTGCTCTGCTGCTTGTGGTAATGCCATTAGCCATTCCTGTTTTTGTGCATCATTTCTGTGTAGCTTTTTATCGTAAATCGCCAATTTGCGCCACGCTGCATATAGTCCTTGTGCACGGAGTGGCATTGGAATAGTTGCCTGTCCTTCATCAAAAAAGGCTTGTAGCCATTTGATGGTTTCTCGGTTCACCAATTCCATCTCCTGTCGCAGTGATTGCTGTTCAAAATAAGCTGCACCCGTTGCTAGCGCATCCTCAATCGGCAAATCTTCAAGCCCTTGCAATGGGTTTACCCCAATCAAGTTCTTAAGAGGCCAGAACGGGGCAATTTTTTTAAAGCTCTCTTTAGCTAGATCGGTAATGTACCCTGTCTCCTGTTTCATGCTCGTTTCCAAGTTATGTTTTAGTACTGTTTGCATTGTTCCCTCATTAATATTTGTAGCTGTTTCTATGTGCGGTGACGGTGGCAGGATGTGGCTGGCTCGCATTAAGTGCTGCTACATAGTTTTTTGCAATCCATAACGGTGTTGTTTGTTGATTGCGGAGGAATAAGATTGAAAGCCAGGCCAGGCTAAGTGCAATGATTCCCAGGATGTGGAAGCCGTTCAGAGATTGCGGTTGCATGAGACCCATTGGTTCCATTACCCAATCAATGAAATGCAGGTTGCAGCCATACATCACACCCATTAGTGTAGTTGCAATAAGTGCGAGCGGCATGCGTTGTAATGTATTATAACGTAGTATCGTTAAAGCGAATTGGCTAGCTGTGAGAAATGCTACGAATATCAACACAAAGGTTGTATCGCTTGCAAGCCATGCGTTGCCGCTTGCGTATGCAAAACTAAGGCTTCCTACAGCACCACAGATTAGCGAGCATATAAATGTGAATTGCTTCGGTGGGTAGCCAAGATCAAACCGTTTTTCCTGGGCAGCAGCGCCACTGGCAAGGAATAGGTAGGCTTTGAACATGCCATGCCATACCAGGTGTCCAACAGCTGCGGGAAATAATCCAAGACCGCATTGCGCAAGCATGAAGCCCATTTGAGCCATGGTAGAGCAGGCAAGCATCCTCTTCACATCGCTTTGCATTAATTTCCACAAAGTACCAAGAAACGCGGTAGCAAGGCCAATGACAAAGATTGCTGTAAGTAGTATTGAATGGTTAAAATATAGAGGGGCGAAGCGAGCTAGTAGGAAACCACCCCCATTGACCAAACCCGCGTGCATGATGGCGGAAACTGGGGTTGGTGAATTGAGCGAACTTATCAGCCATTTATGGAAAGGCCAGATGGCTGATTGTGTCATAGCGCTGATCAGTAATAGTACCAGAGGGAAGCTATGTACTCCAGAAGTATGCACCAGAGTCTGTATCCTGGTTTCGCCAGTGTATGAATAGAACATGGCAAATGCGCTAGCCACACAGGCGACACCTATCACATAGTTCTTTGTGGCAAGAGTGCCCGATGCCTTGGCCGCATTCCAGCACTTTTTATGCACCATCAATCGTACCAGCAGAAAGTTGCTGATGCACCATGTCACAAACAGTAATGCGAGATGATCAGAACTCACCATCGTGGCCACTGAGGCAACTAGTAGGCAAAGCTGAAGAAAAAAGGCTCTATATTGCCTGTCCCCCTTCATATAACGGTATGCAAAGCTGCCGACACATATACCGATAAATGCGACCAGTGTTATCATGATAATTGCGAGTGAGTCGAAGTGAAAGAGGGAAACAATAGAATGGTTTGTCATGCTAAATCCTCATTATTAGATATTCTTGTTTTGTTGACTCATGCTATTAGATATACTAATATAAGTGAAATTCATAATTCTTATAATGAACATTAGAGTTTCTAATGAGTATTGACACAACAACACTTCAATGTTTTATAGCAGTCGCTGAAACTGGTAGTTTTACAAAGGCCGCAGAACGGATGGGGCGTACGCAATCAGCTGTTAGTCAGCAGATGAACAAGCTGGAATATCTTCTTGGCAAACAATTGATGACCCGTGGAAAGCCCTTTTTCCTTACGCCCGAGGGAGATATTTTTTTGGGTTATGCGCGCCAAATTTTTGCACTACACTGTGAAGCTATTGACAGATTCAAAGAGCCAGAATTGGAAGGTGAACTTCGCTTTGGTCTGCCAGAGAATTTTGCTAGTGTTTACCTATCTGAGGTTCTTGTTGACTTCTCCCGCATTCATCCGCGCATCTTGCTCAATATTGAGTGTGATTTAACACTGAATCTTTTTGAGCGTTTCAAAAAGAAACACTTTGACCTGGTGCTAGTCAAAATGAACAGGCCAGAAGATTTTCCTAACGGCCTAGATGTCTGGTCAGAACCACTCAAATGGGTGGGAGATGGGAACCTGATAGACCCAAAGAAGCCTGTGCCCTTGGTACTTTCACCGCAACCTTGTGTGTATCGCGCTTCGGCAATTAAAACTCTAGAAGAAACAGGTCTTGCCTGGCGACTGGTATTCTCTAGTCCAAGCTATGCAGGTGCACTTGCAGCAGTCAAAGCCGGTATGGGGGTTACGGTTATGCCGCACACAATGATCCCAAATGAATTGGAAACTATTGATGCCTCAATACTTCCTAAACTTGCGGATACTCATGTGTCGCTGCTGAAGCACAGATCTGATAACTCAGCAATTAATACGCTTGAGGGTTTTGTATTAAAAAAACTCAAACACTAACTTACATTATCCAATAATTTCTGACTACTTGACAGAGCTAAAGCAATCTCAGATGTCATCTATATTCATCAAGAATTGTATCTCCGTTTGGGGTGAGAGGGCGCAATGATTCGGTGAGAATTTTACACACTTTACTCTTAAAGCTTTTTGGCTCATTTTATCAAGGCTTAGATATACCTATTCAACCAAACAAGTTCTTGCTCAGATAAATGATTTTTATATGCATGGACTATGCGAGAGTGATAATCATTTATCCAGGCTTTTTCATCATTAGAGAGCATTGCTTCTGCAATCAAGCTTTTTTGAAGCGGTGCTAAGGTTAGTGTTTCGAACTCTAAAAAGCCATCAAATTTAGATTTTACTACTAGTAAAAGGCTCTCTATTCTTATGCCAAATTCTCCCTCAGCATAAAACCCTGGTTCGTTGGAGATCACCATTCCTTCTTTAAGCGCTACCGCCTCTGTAAAGCTTTGTGATATTCTCTGAGGCCCTTCGTGTACCGATAAAAAGTGTCCGACTCCATGCCCTGTACCGTGTTGATAATTAAGCCCATTTTGCCATAACGCATTGCGCGCAAGGATATCCAAATGTGCTCCAGTTGTACCAATTGGGAATATTGCCATTGCAAGCTGTATGTGCCCTTTTAAAACTCTGGTGAACATTTCTTTTTCGCGGGGCTTGGGTGTACCTAAGTGTATAGTGCGAGTGATATCGGTTGTTCCATCAAGATAGTGCCCACCGCTATCTATCAATATCAAACCATTGTTGCCGATTTTTTTTGCTGTCGATTTTTCTGCTTTGTAGTGTATGATCGCACCGTTTTCCTGATATCCAACTATTGATGAGAAGCTTGGTTCTACAAAGTTATTTCGCTTGCCCCGTGCTTTATCTAACATCTCACAAATGCTGAATTCTGTGTAAGTGCTATTTTGATTTGTAAATAACTCGTGCAGCACCTTGATAATAGCAAGGCCATCTTCAAAGTGTGCGCGCCTAAAGCCATCCTGCTCTATAGTGTTTTTGCAAGCCTTCATCATCTCAATAGGGTCTTTTGCGTTTATTGTGTTGGTGATTGATGAAAACGCCACAGGTGTTTTGCTATAATCCATTTGGATTTTTTGCCCAAGGTTTTTAATGTGCGTTACAGCTTCAGAAAGTTCAACAAACTTGCAGTCTAATATGTCGAAATCTATGCGAGAAGCACCGCTTTCTATATACAATGTTATGTTGCGAGATCTATCAAGCATCATATAGCAAAGCGGAAAAGGGTTGTAATCTACATCTGATGCGCGGATGTTTAAGAGCCAGCAAATTGCATCTAAGTGTGTAAAAAGTATAGAGTCTGAGTCATGCTCAAGAGCTTCTAATACTGATGAGATTTTGTCTGCACTTGAGAGCCCTGCATACTTTAAATCTAGATAGTATACATTGCTTTGTGGTGGATTAGGCTTATCATTCCATAATAAATCCACTGGATTAGAAGAAAGTGGCACTATTTCAAATTCATTCTCTGAGGCAAGTTTTGCGTAATAATCTAGATTTTTTTGTGAGTGAAGCATGGGGTCGTACCCAAGTTTTTTAACGCTTTTAAAGAGTTTGTGATAATGATCGCATGAAGATTTGTCATACATGTCAAAGATTTCAAATAAGTCGCCAAGCTGTTTTTTTGCTTGAAGCAAGTATCTACCATCGGTAAAGAAGAATGCTGATTCTAATGTTATGATAGCCACACCATTAGAGCCAGAGAATGACGTAAAAAATTTTAAGCGATTTAGATGCTCTGGCACATATTCGTTCATAAACTCATCGTTTGAAGGAATTATAAATCCACCGACACCTAATGTTTTTAATAATTCACGTAATGAGGTTAAATTTTCTTTAATCATGTGCTTCCATATTGCCTTTGAGGTTACTTAAAATCCAACTGATTGTTTATACATCAATATTATGAAACAAAATGGTAGAGCGCAAATTGAAAATGCAATTAATAAGTTTGCTATCATCAGGTTTAAAAGTTTTTTGATAAAAGTTTTTAATACAATCTCGCCAAATACAAAGTTTATAGATAACTGGCATATCGATCTTATAGAGCAATATCTAAAACAAATAGAGGAGTGCAAGATGCAGCGCCTCATTATCAATATTCCTCCTCGTTCATTAAAGTCTACCATTATAAGTGTTGCCTGGCCTGCGTGGCTGCTTGGGCAAGATCCTACAAAACGTATCATTGTTGCAAGCTATTCTCAGGCACTGAGCCAAAAGCACTCTCAGGAATGCAGGCTAATTATGGCATCCGAGTGGTATCAAGCTCTGTTTCCAAAAACCAAGATACGCAAAGGGTCGGATACTAAGGCAAAATTTTTAACTACGAAGCAGGGCTTTAGGTTTGCAACCTCGATATCTGGTACGCTAACAGGTGAGGGGGCAGACATATTGATTGTCGATGATCCTCACACACCGCTTCAGGCATCAAGTGATTCAGAACGTGAGCGTGCAATCAATTGGTTTGATGGGACATTTGCAACGCGTCTTAATAACAAAAAGCGCGGCGCCATAGTGGTTGTTATGCAGCGGTTGCATCAGAAGGATTTATCCGGACACCTGATAAAGAAAAGTTCTGATGATATCAAGATATGGGAGCATTTAAAGCTAGAATCAATATCGACAAAAGATCAGATCTATAAGTGTGGATCATTTAGTTATAAACGTGCTCAAGGTGATCTGTTATGCAAAGAGCGTGAGGATAAAACAGATATCAGTAGAACGAAGGCAGAGTTAGGCTCTTACGCATTTAATGCACAGTATCAGCAGGAACCTAGCGCTCTTGAAGGCGGCTTAATCAAGTATGAGTGGATTAAGCGCTATGACGCAAGATCCGTAGATTTTCATGCGATATATCAAAGCTGGGATTGCGCAAGCAAAGTAGGTAGGCATAACGATTACTCTGTGTGTACAACATGGGGTGTGATGGGTTCGAAGTGCTATTTGATTGATGTGATCCGAAAAAAGCTAGAGTTTCATGAGCTTAAAAGTGCAGCAAAATCGGTTGCTGAAGAGTATAATCCAATAGCATTGCTAATAGAAGATGCATCAGCAGGGCAGGCGTTGATACAAGAGCTCAAAAATTGTGATATGTTAACTCCAGTGATTCCTATTAAGCCCCAAAAAGATAAGGTTACTCGGCTTCTTGCAAGCATATCGTTTTTTGAAGCTGGTAATATACATTTCGTCAGGGCAGCACAGTGGCTTGCAGAATGCGAACAAGAGCTTTTTGCATTCCCAAATGTGGAGCATGATGATCAGGTAGATTCAATAGTGCAGTTTATTAACTATATAAAAGCAAGCCACACAAATCGTGTGAATATAAAGGGTCTATAGAAGTTATATACCAGGAATTAAATCTGCTACTTGTTTTCCAAAATCGTACTGAAGTGTAATGTGAGAGATAGAGAGCTTTAAAATATTGCATGCAAAATTATCCTGGTTAAGGCCAATACACATAAGACATAAATTTGATGAAGTAAACAATACATGTTTGCATATAATATCTTTGCTTGGAAGAACACGATTTTGGTTTGGTTTTAAACTATTCTTTGCAAGCTCCATGACTCCAAGCATAGCTGCAGTTAAAGCGCAACCAAAATAGTTGGATGATATAAAATAGTTGTAATTTTGAGATACAACTGCTGATTTTAATGAGTAGAATCCAATATGAAATAACTTATCACTAAGAGTAACCTGTGTGATATTATAATTTATGACGCTCAATAATATAGCTGATTGTAATGCGTCAGTGTAAACATTTGTAAAGCTTTTAGAATGGCCAGTATGCTCTGTGAGCCCCTCTACTATGTTATGAATACTGTATTGATCCAAAATAGAGTATAATGTTGAGAAGTATACTATATTGTAAATTTTTTCTTTATGCCCTTGCAGTTCACCAAATAAAGATTATTGAATTTTCATTGCAAAAGGAATTGCATATTGTATTGCTGCGGTATGGGCTATAAAACGCAACGCCAAGATAGGTAGCGATGCTTTTGGAGAGATTGTAGTGTTGTATAAAAAATCACGCATAAAAACTATTGTATATCATTTAGTTAGGGCGAATATACCGAAAAATCATGAGATTTGCAATAAAAATGTGATTGCGGTAGCTATGCAATACCTGTGTTTTGAATCACGAAATCTACACAAATTTTATCGAGCTCATAAGATGCTATTGTGTTGATTATAGTACTTTTTATAAAATTGTGCTGCAATGTGTCTTGATTCAATCCAACGTGCATCAAGCACAAATAAGTGGCTGCAAACATTGTATGCTTGACAGCTAGAGTTGTGATTAGTTTTGGAGCTTCAGATGTGTAGGTTATATAAGGAAGTTTGGACATTATATCAATCCAATATATGAAGGCTTCATTTCCAGCTATACCGAGTTTGTTATATGAGTAAAAGGCGTGAAGTTGAGATCCTATAGCTAGAAATGCGCATATTTCTAAAAGATGAAATAGTAGTGTGTTAGAGAATTTATTGTGTGGTAGATATTGGGGTTTAGCGTCATGCCTCCATATTGTGCTAACCAGTACGCAGTGAAGGAAATATGTATACACGAAGGCTTGGCGTTCAAAAATATCGCTTTTTTCAGTGATTGAATCTATGATGCAATTACTTAATAAAGTGTCTCTGATAGAATAGATTGCTGACCAAAAAACTATATTTTTTATGATGCCTGAGTGGTGCTCAAATTTGCTTTTTTGTTGAAGGTGTTGTGCTTTTGCTCTCGCGATATTTTGTTTTGCAGCAGTAGTATATACAAAAGATATAGCAGCTAAACGACTAGCTAATAACAAAAAAGATGCATCTTTTGAAAATGCTGCATTGTATGCAAAATTAGATGTTATATTAAGAAAGTCACGCATAAAAACTATTGTATATCATTTATTTAGGTCGATTATACTGAAATATTATGAGATTCGCAATAAAAATGTGATTGCCTTAAACATCGAGCAAATGATCCATATCTCCTGCAAATTCCTTATATTTCTTCTGTATAAACCTGAATCTATAATGTGCATCGCGGCCCATCAGGTTAGAGACAAGCTCTTTATATGTATCGCACGCATCTGAAAGCTGAACCTTAAGCAGAGTCCTAGTCTTTGGATTCATTGTTGTTTCCTTAAGTTGTGGTGCACTCATTTCTCCCAAGCCTTTGAAGCGACTAATTTCAGTGTTACCAGTGTGTTGCTTTAAGAATTTTTCCTTCTCCCCATCATTTTTTAAGTACACATTCTTATTTTTGTGTACAACCCTATATAAAGGTGGTTGCGCAAGGTACAGATGCCCATTCTCTATAAGCTGTGCCATTTGAAGATAAAAGAAAGTTAAAAGCAGTGATGTGATATGTGCGCCATCCACGTCTGCATCTGTCATTATTATCACTTTTTCGTATCTTAGCTTCGATTCATCGTATTTATTGCCTATGCCACACCCCAGTGCTGTTATAAGGTCATCCAGCTCCTTGTTTGACATAATCTTCTCAACAGAATTGCTTGCAACGTTAAGTATCTTGCCCTTGAGTGGCAGAACGGCTTGGTTTTCACGGTTACGCGCTTGTTTAGCAGATCCGCCGGCAGAGTCACCTTCAACCAAGAATATCTCTGTGTTTTTGTTAGATTCTAATTCGCAATCTGTTAATTTGCCAGGGAGGCGTAGCGCTTTGATAGGCGATTTACGCGATACTTCTTTATCTTTTTTGCGCATCAATCGTTCTTTAGCTACAGAATCGATTTTTGTGACAATTAGGTTGGCAACGTTTGCATTGCTAATTAGCCAGGTCTCTATAGATGTTTTAAGAGTGTTCTCGAGCTTTTTCACTACCTCTTCATTCAAAAGCTTATCTTTGGTTTGCCCTTGGAATATAGGTTCTCTTATAAATAATGATATTATTCCGCACACACATTCTAGAACATCATCTATAATAAAATTAGAGATATTCTTTGTATTGGATATCTGTATATAGCTTTTTATTGCCTTAAGAATTGCTGATTTGAATGCTTGTTCGTGCGTCCCGCCTAATGAAGTTTTAACGGTGTTGCAGTAAGATAAGATAAACGAGTCACCGTCATCTATGAATGAGATTGCAAATTCAACTTTTTCTTTATGTCCTAAGTCTGTTATAAGATGTAGGGTTGCGTCAGGAATTGTTTCGCAAGTGTTGGTGATATCCGACAAAAAATCCTTCAAGCCATTTTCGTAGTGTATTGTTTTGGATGCAGGTATGTTTTCTTGGCATTCTATATTGCATCTCCACTCTACAGTAATGCCGCTATTTAAGTATGCGCGAGATGTGATGAATTGATATATTGTCTCCGGCGAAAACTTATGGTCTTTGAATATCTCTTCATCTGGTACAAATGAG
>JAJTIA010000045.1 GCA_021299995.1 Candidatus Jidaibacter sp.
GGTCTCATCTTGTTTAAATGCTCCAATTGAACCCCATGCCTGATGAATTCATCATCTTTGAATTCAACTTCATCTTTTTTAACCATCACTTTGACAGGTACGATTTCATCAGAAAATTTACCTTCTTTTTGAGCCTTTTCTGCCTTGTTTTGGGATTGTGTAGAGAATTCATCTTGTTCATTGCGCGAGATATTAAATTTTTCTGCTAAGTTTTCGGCAGTAATCCCCATGTGATAATTGTTAAACACATCTGTAAGCCCATCTTTTATCATAAGGTCAACGAACTCTGTATTGCCCATTTTTTGACCAGATCTCATCATCATGGCATGGGGAGAAAGGCTCATACTCTCTTGCCCGCCTGCAATTATGATATTGCCAAATCCATTTTGTATGCTTAGCGCACCAAGTGCTACGGCTTTTAGTCCTGATCCGCATACGTGGTTTACCATCCAAGCCGGTGTTTCTTTTGTCAATCCCGCACCAAGAGACGCTTGTCTTGCTGGGTTCATGCCGGAGTTTGCAGTAAGAATTTGTCCAAGTATCACTTCAGATACTTCTTTTGGATCTATGTTTGTATCAGTGACAACTTGTTTTATTACGGATTCGCCTAATTTGCTAGCTGGGATATTACTTAAAGATCCTAAAAAGCTTCCTATTGCAGTACGCTTAGCTGCAACTATAGCAATATCTTGGGTGGACATGATAAATACCTTCCTAAATTATAATAGTTATTGTATAATCCTTATCGACGCTAGCATATTTATAAATGATTGTAAAAAGATTAGATAAGTGACTCATAAATATCATAAATATAGGTGCCCAAAGGGATATAAGAGAGCATTGATCATTGCCCTTGTCATACATATTTTTATGTGTGTTATCACTGTTGTTTCTGCGATACTTTCAAATTCTACAGCAGTGCTTGCAGATGCTATGGACTTTATAGGAGATGCATTTAGCTATGCAGTTAGCTTTTATGTTTTGTCTAAGCCTCAGATAGTGCGATCTGTTTTTTCTATTTTTAAAGCTGCTACTTTAATATCGTTTGGTGTGCCAGTGCTAATATACAGTATGATGCGTATCTCAGATTCAAGCGCGCCTGATTATTTGGTGATGAACGCTGCCGGTATGATGGGAATTATATCACATATTGTGTGTATATATTTTTTATATCAGTACCGTCAAGGGGATAGTAACCAAACATCTGTATGGATATGTACTATAAACGATTTAATAGGCAATATTTTAACAGTGATTGCATCTATTGCTGTGATGTATACTGATTCAGTAATACCAGACATAATTGCCGCTGTGATCATAGTTGGGCTTGCATTATACGGAGCTTTTATTATCTTAAGACAAGCTATAAAAGAAATAAGAGAGTATAAACGTGATAACAAAAAAATCTTTGACAAAAAAAGCACATCAAGCTGAATTAACTCCTAGAGAAATTGTAGAAGAATTAAATAAGTTTGTAGTAGGGCAGAATGAGGCAAAGAGAGCTGTTGCGATCGCGCTTAGAAACCGCTGGCGTAGAAAGCATGTAGCGCAAGATCTGCAAGAAGAGATATATCCACACAACATTTTAATGGTGGGTCCGACGGGAGTTGGGAAAACCGAGATAGCAAGAAGATTAGCGAAATTGGTAAAGGCTCCTTTTATTAAGGTAGAGGCAACAAAGTTTACAGAAGTTGGATATGTAGGTAGAGATGTGGATTCAATAGTGAGAGATATTGTTGATATATCTATTAATCTACATAAAGAAGCGCTAAGAGAAGAGGTTGAAAATGAAGCCGTAGATGCAGCGAAGCTTAGAATTCTGGCTGCTGTCGTAGGTGAGGGTGCATCTGAGGAAACAAAAGCAAAGTTTGCAAAAATGCTGGATGAAGGTGCTCTTGACGATAAGGATATAGAGATCAATATATCGGACGCTCCTCACTCATCTAACTCTCCTTTTTTTGATATACCAGGAGTGCCAGGTGGTCAGATGGGCATTGTAAACATTGGTGATATGCTTGGTAAAGCACTTGGTGGCCAAAAAACAAGGCTTGCAAAAATGAAGGTGAAAGATGCCTATAAAATAGTGTTGCGTGAAGAAAGTGATAAGTTGCTAGATGATGAAAAACTGACTAGGCTTGCTATTTCTAGCGTTGAAAATGATGGTATAGTGTTTTTAGACGAAATAGACAAGATATGCTCCCGTTACTCCGAAGGTGGTGGAAAAGGTGAAGTTAGTAGGGAGGGAGTTCAACGTGATTTATTGCCAGAGCTACAAGGTAGGTTGCCTATTCGTGTTGCGCTTAAGGCGCTCTCTGAGGAAGACTTGTACAGCATTTTGGTTGAGCCTAAGCATAGCTTGATCAAGCAATATATGGCTTTGTTTGCTGTAGAGGATGTGAAGCTAGAGTTTAAAGAAGATGGAATTAGAGCGATTGCTAAAATTGCTGCAGAGGTCAATAGAGAGGTTGAGAATATCGGTGCTCGTAGGCTTCACACAATTTTAGAGAAGCTACTTGAGAGTATAAACTTCACAGCGAGCGATACACCTGGTGCAAAGATTGAAATAGATAAAGCCTACGTTGATAAATATCTTGCTGAGATATCACCCAATTCAAATCTATCGAATTTTATACTTTAACTACTATCAGTACTACGACTAGAGAGCTGAAATTGGGTGTGGCATTATTTATTGCCTGCAGTAAGTGTGATTATATCGAATATATCTGAAAAATCTCCAGTATCTTTGAGGGCTCCTAGAATGTGCTGATGTAGAGCAGTTTTTTTGCGCTGATGGAGGCAATTTGATTGCCCAATTGCTTGTAAATGCTTAGCTGCCTGCAATGCGGATTGGTAGTGTATTGTAACTTCTTCTGAATCTGATATTACATCTTTAAAGCCTGCGCGCTGCAATAGTGTTCCAGCATCTTTTATTTCAATAAACGGAATAACTCTGGGTGATGCACCATGCGTGGCATGAAGTTCTGCATTTAGTAGAAATGTGCGTAATGATTTCAGTGTATTGCCACCAAAGAGGGTGCCAACAAAAAAGCCAGATTCATTGAGCATATTTTTGTACTTGCTTAGTGTTTGTGTGATATCATTTACCATATGCAAGCTTAGGTTAGATATAATAAGGTCGAACTTTACGTCAAGATTTAATAGTTCTTCGTCTGTATACTTGAGATCTGTAATTTCATAATTCTTTAAATTTGATGCTAGTTCTTTTGTGAATCCAATCAGCAAAACACTTTTAATATTAGGCTTAAATGTTTCAATTAATAGATTTATGCGCTCTATTAAGGTGTTGCTTACATATGAAATCAGCTTATCATCATTTGCAAGATCAATAGATTTTTCTATTCTTTTTATGTGGAAAGCTCTATCGAAAATTTGTGTGTGTTTCATAGGTGATATCTAGAATAATAAAGCAATATAGTAAAGCGTTTGTGGATACATTATACCCACCAAAATGCCCTTCTTGCAAGGCAAAGGTTAGTGATGACCTAGTGTTTTGCGAGTCCTGCTGGGAAGAGGTGGAGTTTATATCAAATCCATGTTGCGCCAAATGCTCTATAAACCTTCCAGCAAGCTATTTAGGTTTGTTATGTGATAGATGTGAAACTAGAAAATACTCATTTGACCGAAATATATCTGCGGTGCGTTATAAAGATTCGATCAAGGATATTGTGCATAAACTAAAGTTTAGTGATGCAACACAGCTTGCGAAAATTATGGCTCATAATATGACGCTTGCATTTAATAGATTTGCACATGAACAGTTTGACATAATTGTACCTGTTCCCATGCATCCTAAAAAGCTAAAGATGCGCAAATATAACCAAGCTGCTTTAATTGCTAAGCACGTTGCAGAGTATACGGGAATACAGATATGCTATGACGCGCTAATAAAACTGGATGATACTATGAGCCAGATTGCATATTCCCGTCTAGATAGGTTTTTAAATATGAAGACGGCTTTTTCATTCAATGATAAACTCTCTGTAAGATCTTGCAATGTGTTGATTATTGATGATGTTATGACAACCGGTGCAACCCTAAACGCATGCGCTAAGGTCTTAAAAAAACATGGTGCTAATAAGGTATATTGCCTTACTTTTGCTCGAACTTTCTAAGTGCTAAATTGAATTTTCTAGTTTTTGATCAAATTCTTCTTCTGTTGTTTTCCTGCGCCATACTATATCTTTTTGTGCTATTTGTATTATATAGTCTAGTATTTCTTCTGGTAATCTTAATAGAGCGGACTCGATCTTTGTATTTGAGTTGTGAAAAGCTGTTTTATTTATTAGATCTGAGAATAATAGACATACACCACTTAGATTCCGAGTACATAACATGTTTTGAGACGATGGTTGAATATCGGAGAATAAAGATTTTGCAAATTGTGTAGCGTTGATATTGTCATATTTAGATAAAGTCTTTTTGAATGCTGGATAATGATTATATGCGTAGTTATATAGAGTATTTATATCGCAATTAATTTTATGGCCATTTTTGAATTGTATCCACTTTTTCATATATCTTTGAAGTGCGGTTTGCCTAACTCTTATAAAGCCTAAGCTTTTTATAGATTGTGATCGTATTGATATTATGTTTTGATTGTATTGATGAGATAATTCAAATGCCTTCAAACCTTTTGATGTTAAGCTTAAATTTGTATGAATCGATGTTAGGTATTTGCATGATAGAAGTGATTTAGCTAAAGAGATTTCGTGTTGATTAGTTGCTCTTACTGAGATGAACGATGCAGATATCTCTGAGATATAAGGATTAGATAATAATATTGTTGTAAGTGATGTTATGTTCTTTGTCAATAGACCATCTAATGAGAGTTTTTTAATATTATGGCAAGATACTAGGGATATTATAAGCGCATCAATTTGCCCTTGCTTTAGAGTGTCTAAATGAGATAAAGATATACTACTAATGTGAGGATTGTTTTGTATGCCTATGCACACTAGTTTAAATTGTTTAGGGCTAAGTGTATGATGAATTATTGATAGCGATATAACGCTATTGCTCTTGGCAAATGCTTTGAGTTGTTTTCTTACTTCTGATTTGTCGGCTTGATAGTTTATGCATATTTCTGTTTCTAATTGCTGGGATTCTTCAGAACTTCTCTGGCGAGAGAAAAGTTTATTGTGTAATTTCATATTTTTATTCAATATATTATTTTTCGCGAGCATTTTAAACGAGAAGTGCGCAAAAAGCAATGGGAATTATAAATTATGCTAAAAATATTGGTTAATAATATACACTAGGGCTGTCTGATATGTCTAGGGCTCTCTAGTATCTTTAAAAATATGCTGATTTGATGTATAAAGGTTCTAATTTAAGATAATTGCTTAATTCTTCTTGAGAAAGTGTATTGTAAAAGCTTATTAAATCCACTGCATCTGGCATTATCGATTGGTCTGTTACATGACCAAAATTTATATAAGTTTCATCCAAGAGCTCGTTTTTTGATGAAATTGATATGTCTGATTGCGGCTTGAATTCATAAAACAACTGTGAATAAAAGCTATCGTTTCCAGCGATTAAAGAGATGTTTTTTTTACCAGATTTTCTAGTTGCGAGACTTTGCATTGTAGAAAATGCGTATATTGGCACGGATGATACTGCTTTAATACCAAGTGCTGCTGCTATTCCTATTCGCACGCCCGTAAAGCTTCCAGGGCCATTGCTGAGCAAGATTGCATCAAGCTCTTCTATTATTAATGATGATCGATTTAGCACTTCTTTTATCATACTGAATAAAAGTTTTGATTGCTGATTGAGAGCATCTGCTTTTTTATGATACATAACACCATGCTTGCTCACTGCAACAGACAGTAGGCCACATGATGTCTCAAAGCTTAGTATATTCATTGATTCAAAGGTATAGATAGTTGATTCACAGGGTTTCGCCCGAGTTGTCTGATTGCGTGTGCTGCTGTTTTTGCTGCAATTAAGCCAGACTCTTCTAGGCTCTTGTTGTGTATCATACCATAAATCAATCCTGCGGTAAAGGCGCTTCCCGCTCCAGACTTATCTATCACTTTTTCCTCTAAGTTATAGACAGGAGTATCTATCACATCACCATTACTGTTGACTAAGATCGCACCCTTGTCTCCTAGAGTGATGGCAGATGTGAGATTATACGACCTAATACCTTCTATTGCTGTATCGATAGAGTCGGTGTTAAACAATGTCTTGATCTCATTGACGTTGCCAATTAAGAGATCAATCTCTGGCAATATATCTAAGAGCTGCTTACGAAACGTTTTGATCGAAGAAACATCGCTCAACATGAACACTGTTTTTATCTTGAGCTTTGATGATGCATTGATAGCTCGTTTTAAAACTTTGGATTCTAAGTTCCACACAGAGCCTTCAAGTAATATATATTTTCCATTTTTTAATAAATTGTAGCTAATGTCTTGTTGTGAAATTTTGGCACTTTTACCTATGTATAATAGTGTTGTTTTAGTAGCATCAGGTGTGATGAGGTGGATGTTGACAGAGGTGTCATCTTTTTCATTTAAACGTTTTTCTGATAATAGTGAGACTTTTTTAGTTTTTAAATTGTCTAAAAATAATAAACCATTCTGGTCATTTGCAATTCTGGAATCAAGAGCAGCTGTACCACCTAAGCTGGTAAAATGACATAAAGTGGATGCAACTTCGCCTCCTGGTGTTATTATTACGTCTTTTATGTAAGGTCTTATAGCCTCTATTGTTTTATTGTTGATTCTGTTGAGTGCACCCTTCTTGATGTTATAAGGTATGCTAAAATTTCGCTTGAATTCATCATCTGTTACTAGAACTGTCATATCTACAGCGCTTATTCCAATGCCTATAAGATCGTATTCTCTATCTGCAAAGCTATGGTTTTGGGCGAATGCACTTTGATTGATCGTAAAAAAAATGATCAAAAAAAGTGTTGCCACAATATAAATGCGTGATCCCATATTAATACATCAGTATATGTATAGAATAGAGATTATTAACTATTTACATCATTTTGCAACGCATCATTTTAATTAATTAAGTAATTTTGTTTAATGATTTGCTTGCATATTTAAAACAAAAGCAAATTCCTCAGCTATCTCTTTTAAATGGTCATATCTTCCAGATTTTCCAAAGTGTCCAGCGCCCATGTTTGTCTTCATAAAAAGATAATTCTTATCTAGCTTTAATTTTGATAATTTTGCATAGAATTTTGCTGGCTCCCAGTATGATACCCTTGGATCTTTTAATCCCGCTGTTATCAATATGTTTGGATATTCCTTAGCTGAGATATTATCATAAGGTGAATATGAACGCATATATTCGAAAAATTCTACATCTTTGGGATTACCCCATTCCTTGAATTCACCAGGTGTAAGAGGTAAAGTATCATCAAGCATAGTGTTGAGCACATCCACGAATGGCACATGCAAAATAGCTGATTTAAACAGATGTGCTGCCATATTAATAGTGGCGCCAATAAGCATTCCACCAGCACTACCACCGCATATCGTAATTTTACCTTCGGATGTGTATTTCTCATTTGCTAGATGTTTAGCGCAATATATAAAGTCCTCGAACGTTTTTTTCTTATTTAAGAATTTCGCAGATTCATACCATTCGTACCCTAGGTCATCACCTCCTCTGATATGTGCGATTGCGTATACAAAGCCTCTGTCAACAAGAGAAAAAATCGTGCTTCTAAAGTATGGGTTCACGCTAATGCCATATGAGCCATATCCATATAGATATAGCGGATTAGAGCCATCTTTTTTAAATAGATGTTTGTTGTATACAAGCGATATAGGGACCTCAACTCCATCCTCAGATTTTGCCCAGATTCTTTCGACCTGATAGTTGTTCTCATTAAAGCCAGATGGAATAGATTGTGTTTTGAGCGTAGAGATAGATTTTGTATTGATAGATATCTCCATGATTTTATTAGGTTTAGAAAGTGAGCTATAGCTATAACGGACGCTCTCTGAATCAAATGAAGTGAATATATGAGATGCGCTATAAGATGAGTCTTCGAAAGAGATTGAGTGATTTGTTGAAAGATCGTATGAGAATACAGATATGTCTACAAGTCCTAATATGCGTTTTTCTATTACAATCCAATTTTTGTAACATGTGACGCTTTCTAGATATTCCCTGCTATTGTAAGGTAACAGCTCTTCTACATCTTCAAATGGTTCTGATATTGAAGTCTTGATGAGCCTAAAATTTCGGCCTGTATCGTTGATAATTATATATAAACAGTCTCCGTGTGATGATACGTAGTAAAGACAACCCTCTTTGCGTGCTTTTAACAGTTTTGGATCAGATAGGGGATATGATAGGTCTACTAGGTATACCTCATTAGACGTTCCAGATTTTGATGATATTGTAAGGTATCGGTTGTCTGATGTATTGCAAATTCCAACCCAAAATGTACCATCAGATTCTTTGAAAACTAAGGTGTCATCACTTTGTGCATCCTCTAATTTGTGATAATAAACCTCTTTAGCGCGCCAGTCATCATCACATTTTATATAAAAAAACCCGGATGAAGAGGAGTCCCATATTATACTCCCAAACACATTGTTCACGTTGCTTTCAACGATATCGCCTGAGAACAAGTCCTTGACTTCAATAAAGTAACGTTCGTCACCGGTAGTATTGATGCTATACGCTGTGTATTTATGATTGGGCGATGATTTTACTTCTTCTATATTAAAAAACTCTATACCATGTGCGCGCTTATTTTCATCTAGAACTATTTCTTCTTGTGCATCTAAAGACAGATGCTTTCTTGCGTGCACCCAGTAATCATTGCCTTTATTAATATATGAGTAGTAGAAATAGTCATCTATTTTTACTGGAGGTGTAAAGTCATCTTCGCTTATTCGAGCCTTCATTTCATCAAATAAATTAGAAACATCAGACTGTATTGAGTCGAAGTAAGATGAGCACTTATCGTTTGCTGTGTTTACAAACTCTAACACTTCTTTTTTTTTGACTTCTTGAGGCCAAGAGGGGTCTCTTAACCAAGCAAATTCATCTTCTTGCATATTAAACATGTACGGCACCACATAAAATCTTGATGTATTGTAGCAATCTATCAAAATCACATGCGTTTGCAAGTTGTTATGTGAGCAGTTTTTTTACTTAAACCATATTCTTTTAAGTAAGTTTTCTTTATCTATTACTAAGTGTTTGATAGTGCCGGCTAAGTGAAGTGCTATTAGTGTTACTAGAGCTATAGCGCCAAAAAAATGCATGGCTTTAAATAATTCTTTAAGCTCTGTATTTCCAACTAGGCCAGGGATTCTTGGCCATTCAAATAATCCAAAAAACATTGTTTTCCATTCTGGAGGTGTAGAAGATGACATAGCCCATCCTGCAAGAGGCATCAATACCATTAACGCATATAACAAATAGCTTACAACGTTTGCTAGCTTGGTTTCGGACTGTGAAACTGTTTGAGGATAATTAGGTGGAGTGTGATTTTTTCTCCAGTATATGCGCACTAATACTAAAAATAGTAGTGTGATTCCAAAAGATTTGTGCATCTGGTACAGGTCCATTTCTTTGACCAAAGGGCTTTCAACATTAGCCATAAAAAAACCAACGCCTAATAGTGCTATTATGAAGATGGCAACTAGCCAATGCATTGTGATTGCAAAATTTGAATATCTTTGAGTGACCATTGTGTTGATATACTACATTATTATTTGACTTAACAGTAAGTAAAATAAATAAATATGCAATAAGATAGTTGTAAAAAAAGACCACTATTTTTATGTTAGTGGTCTTCTTTTATGATAGCAGATAAATTAAGCAGAAGCGCAATCTGATAGAGCGCAATCAACTAAACAGTCAATACAATTTGCTGTGCCGCAATCTGTGTAATCATCAGATTCTTCGGACTCTTCTAGATCCGATTCCAATACATACTCTTCTTCAGATTCCCATTCTAAATCCTCGAATGTAAAGTCTAAGTCATCATCACCAAACAGAAAGTCAAAAGCTCCATCTAGATCATCTGAATCCCAAGCTGCTTCATTTAATGTTATTTCTGACATTTTTTATACTCCTTTTGTTGTTTAATTGAATTAAATTAGCTCAATAGCAAAGTTATCTTGATCTAGTGCATGCACAAGTTCTGCAGCGTCTACAGTATGAGCGATAGTAACTTCTGTCACTTTTACATCTGTGCCAGTTGCTACATCATTATTGGATAAATCTTTATGATCTTGAGATGCTACATCTTTAGATTTTGATTTATCTTTGTGAAAGACATGGTCAAATTTATCACTCACTTTTTTGAAAAAGTCTTTGACTTTATGATGATCATTAGACCCATCTTTTTGTTTTAGAGCCTTGTCTGCTGTATCTTTTTTAGTGAAAACTTTTTTAATTTTTTTCTCTAACGGCTCGATAACCTTTATTTTGATATTGTGCAGTTCTGGCTTGATTTTTTCGTTGTAAAATTTCACGAATTTTTGGAAGCCGTATTTTAATGCTTGTATAGAATCTTTAAGATCTACTAACGCAGTTGCTATATCTATAGGGAGTCCAACAAAGTTAAATGAAGAAACATCTAATGCGATCTTAGAGATTGCAGACACTAGTTTACCAACTGATGCTAGAATGCTCTTCACTTCTTTGCCAGTAAGTTCATTGTTTTCTAGTCTTGTTGCTATTTTGTCTGTTTGTTTTACAACTTCGTCTATATTTTTGCTATGTACAGCATTAGAAAGTCCTACAAATGCTTCTTTAGTATCTGTAGCAGCTATTTTGAGCTTTCCTAAGATTTCACCAGGGTTGCTTGTTTTCATGCCAAGTACTTGCCCTAAATCATGAGATATTGCTATAGCCTCATTTAGCTTGTTTTTTATAACATAGCCATCTGGTAATGCATTTGCTACTCCAACCACTGTATTAGATGCTTGTTCTAAAGTAATGGACATTGCGTCCCTCCCTATTTTAAGTTTACGATGTCAATTACATCATTATTTTAAAAGAAAACGCAATACTAATTTAATAAAAAAAACCTTCCATGGCTAATTATTTTATTGCAAGTTTTACAGAGGCTTGGATTAAAAGCTTGGAGCAACTAAACATCTTTTTTCAAGTAATTTATGAAATATCTATTTAAATTGCAATATGCGCCCTGTTTTTTATGAAAAATCCGTCTATCTGACGCGTATTTGATATAAATATATTTGTAATGTATAATGAGCGCGGTTTTATTTATATATTTTATTTTTAGGTGTTATATGTTTGAAAATTTGAATGAAAAATACGTTAGAGAGCTTTCTTGTGCTATTTCAGATGCGGGTGTTAAGAGAGCTCATTTAACTTTTTATGATCTTTTTCCTAAATTCCCTGCAGCAAATATAGAGGCTAAATCCTCTATTTTTTGGGCTAGGATGAATATAAATTGTAGACTAGATGGCTTGTTCTTTGTTCTTTATATGGCGTCTGTTAATACTATTGCGCTAGATATTGAATCTAATAATGCCGAATCTATTCAGTATTTAATGAAGTGTTTGGTTGCATATCCTTTACCTTATAATTTGCAATTAAACTTCAATCAATATGTGAATTCAGAAGCTGTTGATATTTTATCTAATTCTATCAAGAAATCTGAATCTCTGAATGTTATTAAAGTTACAGCAGTAGGTGGCTTAAATAATGCTGCGTGTTTGAGTTTAGGTGTATCTGTAATTGCTAACCATAATATTAATTTTGCTGATTACCCTGGTATTGGTTTGTATTTGCATAATGCGGTAAATGCAAGATCTCAATGCCCTAGAGAGATAAAATTCAATATGCAAAATTCATGTTATAACCAAACTTTGTACTCTAAAGAGTATGTCAAATCTGAAAACACTAAAGCTGAAGTTAAGAATGCCATTATTACAGCTATAGACAAATCTGAGGCTGCCCAAAAAGTATTGCGTGATATGACTAATTATCAAAAAACTTCGTGCATCAGCATGTAATGTTTTTTAATGTGAGACTGATAGGATATAGGTATTTGTTATGCAAGAGAAACAATTGCATTGAGATAAGGTTGTTGCATCTAAATCTGGTGTAAAGATTGAGTATGCTACTGTTGTGTTGTCTGATATGTATCATGTTGTTGAGTGGTGCTCTTTTAATACTACCTCGGAAGCATTTTATATTAAGGCTAATGCTGCATTTGATATGATAGGTTTATTTAAGATGTTGCATAGTGCTCGAGTAAATTCTATATCTCTGGCTATTAATACTCAGCAAACATATAGAGCATTCTCAATGGTGAAAGCTATGGTATCTTTTACTCTATCGAGACGTTTGAGTATTTCATTTACAGGTCAGTTATCAAATCAATCTTTGTATGTTTTGTCGAATAAGCTTGGTACTTCTAAGACTGTTTCATCTTTGTGTATTCGTTTTCATTCACTCTACTCTGTAGTGAAGACAGCTATGATAGGCAAGGCTGTAATGAATAATGAGAGTATTATTAATGCATCTTATCCTGGAAGAAGTGATGTTGTATCCGAGATTTTATCATTAAGGTCTAAAGCTGAGATGGCTAAAAAGACGGCAGACAAAATGATTGTACATGCTAAAATATTGGAAGAGAATAATGCGGCTTTGCATAAACCTTGTCCATTGCTTGATTCTTTGAAGCTAAATTTTGGTTGTACAATCTCAAGTGATTTTGCATTTTCTAAAGAATATCACGTTCTAAATAGAGATAATGATATCAATAAAATTACTCATAAATAATATGATGCTAAATCTTCTATTCAGCAGTTTTTCGATCAAGGTATTTTAGAGTTCAATTCAAATGTGGCACAAGATGCGATGAAGCGCTGTGTAAACAATGAGAAGCATGTTAATGCAAGTATTTCTGCTACATGCTACTCGCAATATATGTTGCTTTATAGTCCGTGCATCCCGGCTGTGTATCATAAGAATGCCTTCAAAGATGTGGAAAATTATAATCATTACATGTAAATATATTTGCATGCTTTCATGTGGTTATGCCTTGTGATATAGTTTTTGTAATCAATGATTTTATGGCAAAATTATGCAGTCTATAAACTACCCATCCGTTAATTATAGCGATAGAAAAAAGAGTGCTGTGATAGATACAATAGTGATACATCACACAGCTACAAATGACTTGGAGACTGCGCTAAAGATCCTCACTCAAAATCAGTATCAGGTAAGTAGTCATTACGTAATAGATAAAGATGGATCTGTGTACTATCTTGTGCATGAGAATAAAAAAGCATGGCATGCTGGCATAAGCAGCTGGCGTGGTAGAGAAGGAATGAACGATTATTCTATAGGGATAGAGCTTGTAAATAACGGATTTCAGGCTTTCCCAGAAAAGCAGATGGATGCTTTGATAGAGCTATGTTTAGGTATAATGGATAGGCACAACATCGATCAGCGTAATGTGATTGGGCATTTTGATGTAGCCCCAAAACGTAAAATCGATCCCAATGAATTTTTTGATTGGAAGAAGTTGTTTGAAAATGGTATAGGGTTGTACAGCACTCTATCTTCAGATTCTCAAGATGTGTTGTATTATATTGGTGATAGATCTGAATTTGTTTCTGATGTTCGCAATCGATTGGGGGAGTTTGGATATAAAATATCAGGCAATGACCTATATGATGCTGAGCTCAATGCTGTAATTATGGCGTTTAAGAGACATTATTCTATAGAGACATATGGAATATATGGATGGGATGTGCTAGCGGATGCAAGACTAAACGATATAATGGAAAGCTATGTCTGAAAAAGTGAATTTTGGGTTTCAAAAAGTTGAGAAAGAGTCTAAAGAGCCTTTGGTACAGTCTGTATTTTCCTCTGTTGCTGATAAATATGACTTGATGAACGATATTTTAAGCATGGGGCTGCATAGAAAGTGGAAAGATGACTTGATCAAAGTTCATCTCAGGCCTACCAAAGATGATGTCTTACTTGATGTGGCTGGAGGTACTGGTGATATATCTCGCAAATTTTTAGACTATGGCGGAGCTCATGCGACAGTATTAGACTTAAACCAAGATATGTTGGATGCAGGTAAAAGGAAGTATGCTGATGCTAACGATATGGACTGGGTGTGTGCAAACGCTGAGCATTTGCCATTTGAAGATGATTCGTTCGATTTTTACACTATATCTTTTGGGCTCCGTAATGTGACCAATACTCAGAAGGCTTTAGATGAGGCGTTTAGGGTTTTAAAGCCAATGGGCAAGTTTGTGTGCATGGAGTTTTCACCATCTGTAGAAAGGCCTTTTTCATATCTATACGACGCATATTCATTTAAAATATTACCTAAGATAGGTAAAATGATTGCGGGTAACGAAGAAGCTTATAGATATCTTGCGGAAAGTATCAAGAGCTTTTATGCGCCAACACAGTTATTGGGAATGATAGAAAAAGCTGGATTTACCAGTGCTGAGTTCACTACACTCAATTTTGGAGTTGTTGCTATACATACAGGATATAAGTCTTTATAATATAATAATAATCTTTTATGCTGTAAATTTGCTATATTTGATGCAAAATTCTAAAGCACTTCCAGTATATTGTCTTTTATGATATATTGGGTGATATCTTTTACATTTCTCTTGCCATGCTATCTCATTATCGAACTAATTTAATAGAAAATTTAAAAGCCAACACGAAAGACGTTGTGCATGTATCTTCAAATGGCTTGAATATAGAGTTTTGTAATCAGTTATCACAATATTTATTGATCAATAGTACTCTTGTCGATCTTGCTTTAAATGAGAGCGGGATATGCGATTGTTCTCTCTATTCTATTGTGAAGGCATTGCATAGAAATACTAATCTTCAGGTTTTAAATCTCTCTGCTAATAATATTACAGATAAAGGTATAGAGAATTTGTCAAACTATCTTGCTGTAAATAAGGCATTACGGGTTTTGAAATTAGGTTGGAACGAATTTGGTGATCAAGGGGTGAAGCATTTGTGTTCTGCCCTTAAAGGCAATGGTTCACTAACTAGTTTAGAGCTATATTCGAACAAGATATCGCATTTAGGTGTTAAAGAGATTGTGGATTTGCTTAGCTCTAATACATCTTTGACTCGAATGAGGTTGTCTGACAATACAATACGAAACAAAGGTGCTATTGCATTTGCATTGTGTTTAAAGTCTACAACCTCTTTGCGTGAGATAAATTTATCGTATAATGGTATTAACAATAGAGGTGCCATTGCATTTGCTAAGGCTGTGAAGCATAATATGGGGTTGATAAAGTTTAGTTTGAAAGAAAATGAATTTAATAAGGAAGCTTCTCAAAAATTAGATTCCGCTGTTATAGCTAATAAAAATATTTTATATGCTTTTTATGATTATCGCTCTGAAGATGTGAGCAAGCTTTTGTCTAATAGGGTGGAGCGTGTAAGAAAGCTGATTGTTGTATGGAGTGGCGATAATATCGATGCTTTAGCATTTCAAAATACTGGTTTGTTTGCATACACACAGCAGATGAAATATCTCTCAACAACTGAAGGTTTGTTTTCGGAAGCTTGTCAATTAGAATACAGTAAGCATTTGCATGATTTGATGTATCGATCTATGAGCATGCTTAATACTATATTTAATATCCCATTTGATATAAGAAAAGAAGTAGTGTCATATTTAAGTGATGAAGACAAAGAAAGTTTGTGGACTGTAATATGCAGTACAAAAGCGGTTTTTGAATATAACTGCAAATTTAAGATTGTTTACTAACAATACGGTTTCTATAAAGAAAAGCGTATATCTCTTTAGCGACTGGTGTGGCAGATCGTGCACCAGATTCGCCATGCTCTACAACAACCGATACAACATATTTAGGGTCTTCATAAGGTGCAAAGCTTGTAAATAAGCTATGATGCTTAAAGTTGCGCTTTAAATTTTTCTTTTTTAGGTCCACCACTTGTGCTGTGCCAGTTTTGCCGCACACTGTGAGATCTCCAACAGATAAACTCTGTCTGAATAGCAATCCTTCTGGTGAGTTGGCGCACTTAAACATTCCTGTGCGTACATGATGAAATGCAGATTTATCTATATCTAAAGAATCAAAATCATAAGGGTCTGTCACTAATGTTAAAGATGGTTTTACGATGCGACCAGTAGCTATACGTGCAGTCATTTGCGCAAGCTGAATAGGTGTAGAGAGTACATATCCTTGACCTATTGATGCATTTACGGTGTCTCCTGGGTACCAGGCTAGTTTGAATCTATTTTTTTTCCAAGAGGGGTCAGGCATTATGCCGGATGCTTCTCCTAAAAGTTCGACATTAGTTTTAGCGCCTAATCCGAGGTCTTTTGCTGTCTTTGCAAGTTTATCCATGCCTATTGCAAGTGCAAGGTTAAAGAAGTATGGATTACAAGATTGGGCTATTGCAGTATGCATGTTGATTGTGCCGTGACCGTCTGCTTTCCAGCATTTTACTTGTCTGTGGCCCATATTAAATACCCCAGAGCAGTGATATGTTTGTGTATGTGGTATATTATTGCGTAGTCCTGCTAATGCTGTAACTAGCTTAAATGTAGAGCCAGGTGGATAAGCGCTTGAAACAGCTCTATTTAATAGCGGATATACAGTTGCGTTTTGAGTTATGCTATCCCAGTATTGCTTTTTTACTCCGTCTACGAACTGATTGGGATCAAAAGATGGTTTAACATTGAGGGCAAGCACTTCACCAGTTTGTGCGTCTAGAACTACTGCAGCTCCATCAAAGCCTCGTGATTTAAAGATGCTATCTATGAAGTTTTGCAACTCTGCATCTACAGATAACCTAATGTTGTTTCCAGATATAGGTAGATTTTGGCTTATATTTCTGATCAGCCCCCCATGCACATCTACTTCATTTTTTTTGTATCCGGTTTTGCCACGTAGTTCATAGTCGTAAAAACGTTCAATGCCAGATTTTCCGATCTTTATTTGGTTCGAAAGAGGTATGCTGTATTTCTCGATTTCATCTGGTGTTGGTAAGCCTATATAGCCTGTAATATGTGCAGTTGCTTCACCGTATTTGTAGTGCCTATGGGATGATATTATAATGTCTACACCAGGTAATTCATGCAGTGATTCTGTGATCTTGGCGTTTTCCTTCCACGTTATATCATCTGCGATATATAAGTAATCATGGGTATGCCTTTTTGCGATTTTTGCTTGAATCTCCTCTTTTGGAATATTGAACTTTGGGCCTGCAATTGTTCTTAATTTCGCTAGTAAAGAATCAATATTCTTGATAGACATAGAATCCACAACCAGCCTGAAATGCCTAGTGTTTGTTGCGATTTCATTGGAGTATCTATCAAATATTTTGCCTCTATCTGGTGCTACGATATTGAATTTAAAGCGATTTTTGTCTGAAAGAGTATGATATTTGTCTGATTTTAAAATCTGTAGATGGAAATAGCGCGACGCAATAGCTGATAAAAGTAATAGCTTAATCCCACCTATGATAAGCGTTCTACGTGAAAAAAGCCTGTATTTTGTATTGTTATCTCTCATCTCATTTCATCTTCTAAAAAGACCGAGGCATAAATGTTGTGCAAAATCGGGTAAAAAGCGATTGTTGCAACTATTGTTGCGCAGAATATGGGATCTATCAATATGTGAATTGCGTTGTTATAGTCAATAGACACTTTGATGATCATCGAGATAAGTGCTATTATAGAGAATGTTGCCCATATCACATTGAACTTTTGAACATTGAGAGATGATTCAGTATCCATAGCAATGCTCCATAATAATGCATATTGTAGCGATGTTAAGCCAATGAAGTGTGAGTAGTTTATGTCTTGTATCATACCAGATATCATTATCACAAAGATATTTGGTGCGAGTTGAGGGAACAGCGAAAAGAAAAATATTGATATCAAAACAAAGTCAACTCGCATTGATATACTGAATAAATTGTATGCAACATAGCTCACAATTCCTAAAATAATCAGATATGAGTTGATAGCTACTTTTGTACTCCATACACCTGTCATCATTTAATGTAAAACTTAAAGCCAAATAATAAATTTAATGCTACTATAGATGAGCAATAATTTATTAGTAGTATTTTTTGTAGTGGGTGTTGATTATGTTAATATGAGCACTATATAAAAAATAACGTGTTTTGTGTAGTTGAAAATGAAAAGTATGTTCCAATCTTCTTATCCTGTTCTTCCATTGCGAGATCTTGTGATCTTCCCTGGTATGATAGTACCTCTTTTTGTTGGTCGTGATAAATCTGTTAAAGCGCTAGAAGAAGCTGGCAATAATGGTAATAAAATTGTTCTTTTATCACAGAAAGATGCTAATACAGATTCTCCAAAAACATCTGAACTACATAAGATAGGTGTTGTAGGGCAGGTGCTACAGGTATTAAAGCTTAATGACTCTACATTAAAGGTGCTCATAGAAGGTAAGGGAAGGGTTAAGGTCACAAAGTATCTCAACGAAGACGAATGTTTGCGTGCTAGTGTTAAGGATTTAAAGGATGTTTTACCGCAAGATAAAACAGAACTAGATGCGCTAAGACGTTCTATAATAGGGTCGTTTGAATCTTATGCTCAGTTGAACACAAAGATTAATCCAGATATTCTTGTGACTCTTCAGGGTATAGAAGATGTATCAAACTTTGCAGATATTGTAAGCTCGCAGCTGATGATTAAAGTTGAGCATAAGCAAGAGATTTTAGAGACTTTATCTGTAGAAAAAAGATTAGAGAAGATTCTTGGATACTTGCAGCTTGAGATTGATTTGCTTAATACAGAAACCAGAATCAAATCTAGGGTGCGTCATCAGATAGAAAAAAATCAGAAAGATTATTATCTAAACGAGCAGCTTAAGGCCATCCATAAAGAGCTTGGTGAAGAGGATTATAAGGAAGAGGTTGTTGAGCTTTCTAAAAAGTTAAAAGGGTTGAAGCTTTCTAAGGAAGCACGAGAAAAGGCAGAAGCAGAATTGAAGAAATTGAAGTTTATGAATCCAATGTCTTCGGAATCTAGTGTGGTGCGTAACTATATAGATTGGCTAATGAACATACCTTGGAAGGTATATAGCCCTCTTACCAAAGATTTAGAAGGCGCTCAAAATGTGCTCGACAAGGATCATTATGGTCTTGAGAAAATCAAAGAGCGTATAGTGGAATA
>JAJTIA010000059.1 GCA_021299995.1 Candidatus Jidaibacter sp.
CATAAAAAAGGAATCACACTTAAAGAATCTGGGCTGGAGCTTAATTTGGTTAGTCCTAAAGACTTTGACAATTGGGTGAGGCCGGAAGATATGATATATCCTAAGGAATAAGGTATGAAAAAAGGTTCTTTATATGCTGCGATGCTTGGTTCTATAGGTGTTGTGTATGGTGACATCGGTACCAGCCCTTTATATGCTTTTAAAAGCAGCTTTATCATCGCAGATTTAGAAGTGAATGAGATTAATGTGTTTGGGCTGATCAGCACATTTATATGGACGCTTATAATGGTTGTGTCTGTGAAGTACGTTTCTATTGTGTTACGGGCAAGCTATAGAGGTGAAGGGGGCATACTTGCAATATCTTCGTTAATACAGAAGTTTTCTAATAAAGGTAAGGTATACGTAGTAATGTTAGGGCTCTTAGGTTTCGCTCTTTTTTTCGGTGACTGTATTATAACGCCTGCGATCTCTGTGCTTAGTGCTGTTGAGGGTTTATCTATAGCATCACCTGAGTTTGCTAAGTATGTTATGCCTATTTCTCTTGCTGTTTTGATATGTTTGTTTGCTGTACAAAGTAAGGGGAGTGATGTGATAGGTAGGTTCTTTGGGCCTATAATGGCTATATGGTTTGTGACCATAGGCGTGCTAGGTGTGTATCAAATAGCTAAGATGCCACAGATACTCTATGCTTTAAACCCTATTTATGCATTGGAATTTTTAGCGCATAACGGTATTAAATCATTTTTGGTTTTGGGAGCAGCAATATTGGTGGTAACAGGCGCAGAGGCACTTTATGCTGATTTAGGGCATTTTGGGGCAAAGGCAATTAAGATAACATGGCACTTTTTTGTTTTTCCTGCACTCGCTCTGAATTATCTAGGCCAAGGCGTTGTGGTTATGAAGGATCCGGAGGCTATACAGCACCCATTTTTTAGTATGGCTCCAGATTATATGATATATCCAATGGTTGTGCTAGCAACTATAGCTACAGTTATTGCATCGCAAGCTGTAATATCGGGTGTGTTTTCTGTTTATTCACATGCGATGATGCTAAACTATTTGCCTAGAATGAAGATGAATTTCACGTCATCTAAGCAAAAAGGACAGGTTTATATTCCTATGGTGAATATGGTATTAGGTGCCCTTACAGTACTGTCTGTGATTATTTTCAGAACATCTGATGCTATGTCTGTTGCATATGGATTCAGCGTTTCTGGGTTGATGTTGATTACCACAGCGCTCGCATTGATTTTGTTTGTACAAAAGCGAGGCTTTATACTATCTGCAATTTTAGGTGTAATATTGATTTTAGATTTTGTGTTTTTTACATCAAATGCAATAAAGATCTTAGAGGGTGCTTGGTACTCTCTGTTGGTTGCTTTCTTAGTATTTTATATGTCAAGAGTATGGATTCAAGGTAGTGCAGTATTGATAAACCAGCAGTTTCCAAAAAGTAAGAGTATTCAGCATTTTGTAGAAGAGTATGAGATCAACCACCGCACTAAGATACCAGCCACTGCTATTTTTATGACTCGTCATCCTAAAAAAGTTCCTAATTCTCTTGTAATACATTTAGAGCACAATAAATTTTTACACAGCAAAATGTTGTTTGTCTCTATTGTTACGGCTAATATTCCAAGGGTGCATTTTAAAAAGCGGTACACAACTGTAAAGATATCAAGAAATATATATGCAATAGCTGTGAAATATGGTTATCAAGAAGTGCCTAATATGAGGAAGATGATGAAATGGGCTGTAGAACAAAAGATTCTATCGGATTATGAGAGTGTAACTTTCTTTATGAGCAAGGGTGTGCCGGTTCCTGCACGGGGTGTTGGGCTTGGTAAAATAGACGAGCAGATTTATATATTGATGTCAAAATTTGCTGCTCCTGCTTATGAATTTTATCATATACCTCATGAAAAAGTTTTGGAACTTGGAGTACGATATAGAATATAATTTTTTAGAAGATTATTATGAAAAATTATCAGTAATTCTTCGGGTGCTTGATTTAAATCTACTTTACATATATGGTAAAATAGGTAAAACTCCCACACAAGCTTGTCTAAAACAAAATCTTAAGTTATTTGCCTATGTCTGATCAATCCAATACTTACTTATCTGGCGCTAATGCCGCGTTTATTGAAGAACTTTACGCTCAATATTTGAAAGACCCTCAATCAGTCGACCAAAGTTGGCAAATCTATTTCAATGCGTTGGGAGAGAACCCTGCTGAAGTTCAAAAGTCTATAGAGGGCGCAGCCTGGCAGCCTTATAAGAATAAGGTGATTGGTGTTATATCAAAAGAAGAGAGAGAGGCTCAGAAGTCTAAGTCTGCAAATGCAAACTCTGTGAGCAAAGAAGAGATCGAGCTAAGCCTAAAAGTTGCTGGGTTACTGAATGCATATAGAGCATATGGTCACTTAGGTGTCAACTTAGATCCTCTTGGTCTTAAACCCCCAGTTTACCATGCAGAGCTTGATCATAAAGCCCATGGCCTTGATAATTCTGATTTAGATAAAGAAGTATTTTTGCCACAAGGGTTTAGTGCTGGTAAAGCTAAAATTAAAGACTTTATTGGATATTTGCAATCTACCTATAGTGGTAGAGTTGCCGCAGAATTTATGCATATAGAAAGCTCTGAAGAGCGTGCATGGATTCAAGAAAGAATCGAATCTAGCGCAAGCCGCCTTGGTAGCTTGTCTAAGGATGATAGACTCGCTGTGCTTACAGATATGATACGTGCTGAAATGTTTGAGAACTATTTGCACACAAAATTCCCAGGAACAAAGCGCTTCTCTATAGAAGGCCTTGAGAGCATGATTCCTGCTATCAAAATGATTATAAAAAGTAGTGTAGTGTCTGGTGTTAGAGAATTTATCTTCGGTATGGCTCATAGAGGAAGGCTTACAACGCTTACAAACGTTATGGGTAAATCTTTTCATTCTATGTTTGCTGAGTTTCAAGGTGGCTTTGCATTTCCAGAAGGTATAGATATACCAGGTGACGTTAAGTATCACCTAGGTGCGTCGACAGATCTGAAAATCAATGGTCAAGATGTGCATATGAGCTTAACTCCTAATCCTTCGCACTTGGAAGTTGTGAATCCTGTCGTATTAGGCAAGGTGCGGGCAAAGCAAGACATGCGCAAAGACAAGGCGCGTGCAGAAGTCCTAGGTTTAATGATACATGGTGATGCAGCGTTCGCTGGTCAAGGCACAGTGATGGAATCTTTGGCCTTAAGCCAACTAAAGGCATACCATACTGGCGGCACAATGCATATAGTTGCTAACAACCAGATTGGCTTTACAACAAAGCCATCTGATTCAAGGTCTACGAATTACTCTACTGACATTGCTAAGTTTATAGGTGCACCGATTTTTCACGTAAATGGGGATGATGCAGATTCTGTTGCTTATGTTAGTAACTTGGTTGCAGAATATAGATCTAAATTTAAAAAAGATGTTGTTATAGACATTATTGGTTACAGAAAATATGGGCATAACGAGGGTGATGAGCCGTTGTTTACACAGCCGATTATGTATTCATTAATCAAGGGCAAAAAAACTCCTGATGTAGTTTATGAAGAG
>JAJTIA010000061.1 GCA_021299995.1 Candidatus Jidaibacter sp.
AAAGGTGAAAAGGTGAGGTAAGAGCTCACCGGAAGACTAGCAATAGGATTCGCATGGTAAACCCCACTAGAAGCAAGACCGTGTAGGTGCGCGCTGTATATATTTATGTATACTTCAACTGATCTGGTTGGACGCACGGGTTGGTCGCTTGAGGTGATTAGTAATAAGCACCCTAGAGAAATGGCTGTCTATAACAGAACTCGGCTTATAGCCCGTCTGCAACTTCTTCTTGATTAGATCAAGAGCCTCTCTATATTATCAGCTTAGAAGGAAATTGGGAGTAAATCATGGACTTTATCTTGCCAACTTTTGACCCTAACTCGCACAAAGGAGAAAAAGGCAAAGTCTTGATTATCGGTGGCTCACACCGTTATCATGGTGCGCCAATTTTCAGCATCAAAGCTGCAGAAGCAGCTGGTGCAGATCTTATAGAAGCTTTCGTGCCTCAAGTACACTCGATTTTAACTAAAGAATTCGCATTAAATGCATTCATTAACTCATTTGTTAAAGACGCCTTGGGCCTCAAAGACGTTGGCGCAATTATAAATGCAACAAAACGAGCAGATGCAATGCTATTAGGCATAGGTTTGGGCAAGGAGACTGACACATTACGTGCAATAAAGCTGATACTATCAGACGTATCAATACCTACAGTACTGGATGCAGATGCTCTGCTACCAGAAATCTTTGAGATAGAACGCAACTATCCCTTAGTTATCACACCCCACACAGGAGAATACCAACGATTATTTGGAGAAGATGCGACAGAAGAATCTGCAATTAAACAAGCTAAGAAGCACAATATATATATAGTCATTAAATCTCGTATCGATATTATCGCATCTCCTAATAATCTATATAGAAATCATACAGGATGCCCTCAGATGCGTGTTGGTGGCACAGGCGATGCGCTCGCAGGAATAATCACTAGCTATATCGCTCAAGGATTAGACCCATTTGATGCGTCGGTAAGTGCTTGCCACTATTACGGGCTCCTTGGTGAGCACTTGGCAAAAACACAAAAAACATTTACCACAATGGATTCAGTACGAAATTACAATAAATAATTGACAATTAATAGAAAAAACGTTAAAATTGAACGCATTAAATAGAAATTAACTGGTATAATAACATGCTCCAGACATATAACTGTCAAACCGTTGATATAGGCAATCTAAAGCTTCACTCTCATATAGAAAGTGCAACTTATGATTATATGAGCGGTTTAACCTATACATCTTCTATGATAGTGAATGGCTTATTTTGCGCATACGCATACAATAAATCAGGTAACGTAAGCATGTTTGTCACTTTACCGCTTTATGTAACAGCACTTGCTATGCCAAAAATATTATCATCCACCGGCCTTGCAGATTTTGCTGTAAAACACTCTGCGAAAGCTGGTCTTTTAAATCAAATAGCACAAATAGCTATTTGCATAGCTTTACCTAAAGAGACAAATACTTTATTTTTTGTATTATGGAAGATAAATATTATGGCTAGCATCAACCTAGCACCATTCTTCTTATTCAGATTTAATGTATATGCTAAAGGTGGATTGAATTGCGCTGAGAACATATCAACATACATCATTAATGCAGAGACATTAAAGCAATATAAGGAGCATATCGATAATACAAAGGATGGTATTGATCAAGGCCTTTCTTTGATGTGCAACTCTTTAAAAGAATTTATGCAGACCAACAAATTGACTAAGTATTACTCAATACCTATGTCAAAATCTATAGCAGCATTATGCTCAGAAGCAGTAAAGAAGAATTATAGACAAGTTGATACAGAGAGAAACTTGAAAACAGCATTCGACAATGAACAAATAGAAGAAACTACAAGTTTTTCTGGGTCATTCAATAGATCACCAGCTATACTATTTGCATACTGTATAAAAGGCTTAGTTCATTGTGGCAAGATCTCTAAAGACTCTATCATAGCAAACCCATTACTCACATCTACAATCAGCGTTTTGTCCTCTCTACAAAACCCTAGTGTATCTTCTACTTATGCTTTAAGTGGAGGATTGCCATCATTTATTTTTAATGCCTGCTTAAATGATTTTGGGTATAAAAACTATTCTCTATATTTTGTAGAAAGAGTTCTAATTAACATGCCATCAAATCTCATACCTTTGTTTAAAGACGCTTATAAAGAAGGTATAATGGGGCCAGATTGCGTTGCAGTATAGATGTGGCATCATCACTCAAACATTTTGAATCTGATATAAAAACTGCTGTATTTCTTTACTCAAGCTATCTGCTTCATGACCAAGGCTTTTAGCGGAATGCAGCAGATCCTGTATAGAGTCTTTTGTCTGATTCATCGAGCTATTCAATTCAGAGATATTTGCATTTACACTCATCACATTGCTACTAGCACTTTGTATGTTTGACGAAATATCATTTGTAACCATATTCTGCTCGTTTATCACATCCGCAATATCTTTAGAAGATTGATTCATACCAGATACAGACTCAGTAATCGAACCAAGAACACTCACCACTTTATTTGCAATCTCCTGCACGCTCTCAATCTGCATTGCAATGTCATGCGTTGCATCTGTAGTCTGCTGCGCCAAGTTTTTCACCTCAGAAGCAACAACCGCAAACCCTTTACCCGCCTCACCTGCACGGGCAGATTCAATCGTAGCATTAAGAGCAAGTAAGTTGATTTGCTCGGCTATATTATTAATAAGCTCCACAACATTTCCAATTGCTTGCGATGCGTTAGATAAAGATTGTGTTTCTCTGTCAGCATTTTTTGCCTTACTTACAGCTTCATCTACGCTCTCTTTGGTTTTTGATATCTGAGTAGATATCTTCTTAAATGATTGCACTATATCGTCTGCAGCACCAGCGATAACCTTTACATTGCCAGACGCCTCATTTGCTGAAGAATCTGCCGTAGACGATTGTTTTGCAGCCCTGATTATAACAGAAGAAAGATTTTCAGCAGTTTCTTGCAATTGTTTAGCCGACTCTGCAAAAGCAGTTATAATTTTTGATGATTTAGATCTAAAATCCACAAGCAAAGATTCAATTTTCTGATGCCTAACTTCCTTAAGTTTCTTTTCTTGCTCGTGTATAGTAGAAAGTCTTTGTGCCTCTAGAGCGGTAGACCTAAAAGACTCGAGGGCCCTAGCCATATCACCAACTTCATCTTCTTGATCAGTGTAATGCACAACAAAATTAGTATCTTTAGCCTCTAATCTTGCCATCTGCTTAATACTTTCTTTTAGAGGAAGTGTGATTTTATTAGCTATAGTAAGACCAGATCCTGCAACTAGCAATAAAACCACAACACCAGCTAACATAAAATTAAGCGCCATGTTTTTAATTGGCTGTATAACTTCAGACCTGTCTATCTCAGCAACAATAGACCATTTGAGATTAGAGAACGAAAATGGCTTATATGCTGCAAAAACCTCATTCCCATCCGAGTCTTTAAAGAAACCAGACCCTCTCTCAGACGACAATCCTAACTTTGCTTGCTCAGACTCCATAGAAATATCTGGTGCAATAGAATTACGTACTTTATAATCTTGCCCCACAATATATAATTTAGTAGCCTGGCCAGGGATTTGAGCAGAATCTAAATACTTATATATGCTCTCAGACGATATCTCCAATATCAATGTGCCTATACTTTTACCATTTTGCATCAGATTTGTAGAAACATATGTAATCTGTTTACCGTCATCAAGCTGACCTGGTTTAAAGTCAGATATAGATGGAGCAATATCGTGCTTGCTCTTATTTGACTCCCATATGTCATGTACAGCTGTGTATTTCCAATCGCCTTCATTAATCTTAGCACCAAAATCACTGCCTTTTGATACGCTATACACCACAATACCAGCATCATCTATCAGCATTA
>JAJTIA010000056.1 GCA_021299995.1 Candidatus Jidaibacter sp.
ATTACTTGATCTACCAGAGCTAATTGAAACTCCTCGTTTAAAGCTGCAAATGCCGCATGCAGGATATGGGGGGAAGTTACATCAAGCAATTAGCGATGGGTATGATGACTATGTAAAATGGCTAAATTGGCCTAAGGAGATGCCAACTGCAGAAATGGTTGAAGCAGAGTGTCGTAGGGATCATGCTGATTTTATTTTAAGAGAATTCATCAGATACTTAATTATAGAGAAAGAGACTGATGAAATAGTAGGTAGATGCGCATTCCCTTCCTTCCAAGCTAACTGGCTGATTCCACAGTTTGGCATTTCTTATTTTATACGCAAATGCAAGCAAGGTAAGGGATATGCCACAGAAGCTTCTAACGCTATGGCATTGCTTGGATTTAGAATTCTTAGAGCTAAAAAGCTTGAAATATCATGTGATACTGAAAATATCGCCTCAACCAGGGTACCGTTAAAACTGGGTTTTAAAGTGGAATATTCTCAGTTAGGTGGTTGGCCACGGCATGATGGTCAATTAGCTGAACTATTTACCTATTCTATCTTTTCTGAGAAAGACCTTCCTAATTTAGAGGTGATATGGTAATACATTTTGAAAAAGTAACTGAAGCTCATTTAGACAGCATATTGAGCTGGTTGCTTGAGACCCACGTTATGGAGTTCTGGGATAATAGCCAAGCGCATAAAGATGATATTGTAAATTTTATACAAGGCAGAAAAACGCCATCCACGTATGTAGACGGTAACTACGTATATTGGATTGCATCAATTGAATATGAACCTTTTGCAATGCTTGTGACCATTGAAGAAACGCATAAGCAAGATATAGGTGAAGGGAAGCTCAAAAGACTTTCTAAAACAGGTCATACCTATGGTCTCGATTATATGATCGGTAACACTAAATTTTTTGGTCAAGGTTATGGCGCTATTACTTTATCTGATTTTATAAGTTATTTCCGCGAATCCGTTGACCCAAAAGCAGATACTTTTTTTATTGATCCTGTGAGCAACAACCATAAGGCAAAGCATGTTTATATGAAGGCCGGTTTTAAACATGAGTGTGATTTCATGATGGAAGGTGATGTAAGTGGTGCAGGCAAAGTGCATAACCTACTAATCAAAAAATTTGAGCCAAAGATTTCGATTAACAAAGCAACGATTTCTGATTACCCGTGCATTCAAAATATGGCACGTTTCTACGTTTATGATTTATCTCGAGAATGTGGGTCGATCTCATCTGATTGGGCAATGCCGGAAGATGGCCTTTATGAGAGTTTTGATTTTAAAAATTACTTTATTGATCCATCCAGAAAAGCATTCTTAGTTAAAGTTTATGATGAGATAGCAGGTTTTGTTCTGCTGACTCAAACAACCGAAAGCTCTGCAAACAGCTGGAACATGGGTGAGTTTTTTATTATCGCTAAATTCCAAGGTCAAGGGATTGCGTATCAAGTTGCAAAAGAAATTTGGAATATGCATCCCGGCAAGTGGGAAGTTTCCGTTATCCCTAATAATATATCAGCGTTAAATTTTTGGGAAAAAGCAATTAGTGAATTTACTTTCGGTGCTTTTAATAAGCAAATCAAAGATGTGAGTTATGATGAGCATTGCCCGCGAAGAATCATCTTTGAATTTGATACGTAAAATAGCATACATAAATATAATTCCTCCATTTGTTGTACGCACGTCTCA
Organism: Candidatus Jidaibacter sp.; assembly: GCA_021299995.1. Classification (GTDB taxonomy): domain Bacteria; phylum Pseudomonadota; class Alphaproteobacteria; order Rickettsiales; family Midichloriaceae; genus JAJTIA01. The sequence goes on from JAJTIA010000056.1 coordinate 1,693, forward strand.
GCTTTCTGATACCTCTGCCATGGTCTCACTCTCAAAAGCCAAGCGTTTATCCTACAAAAAGCCCAACCACAATTTTGGCGATACTCTGGAGAAGAATTTTATAATGCACAAAGTGCGTAGTTTAAACAACTGTTAGAGAACAAAAATTATGCGATGTTCACTACAGAAAACGACACTATAGAAATCCTAGAATTGATCATTGGCACGCGCGCATAGCAGCTCCAAAAATTCATAATATAGGCAACCTGACTTTAATGATTGAAAATTTTTGCGCAAAGTCAAAAAACATTTGGAAATCTGTTGGACTTGAGTTAATCTCAGCAATTAAATACGCTGTTAAATCTAGAGGCGCTCTACAATCCTTGTTGTGTCTGGGTTTCACGACTACCAGAAACGCAAGTTTTTGAGTGAACAAAATTGATCTATTGCTTCTGAGTGGTTTGTAGGAGGAATTGCATGATCACAATTGAACTTTTAAAAAATCATCCACACACCATAACAACACTTGCACATATTTGGCATGAAGTTTTAGGTAAAATTTGGCTACCAGATGTTACTCTTGAAAGTATGATAGAAAGGTTTGCAGACCACCTAAATGATCAAATTTTACCAATCACCTTTGTTGCTTTAGATGATGGAAAGCCTGTTGGGATGTGCTCTTTACGTCAAAGCGATAGTATTCGTCCTGAGCTTGCTCCTTGCCTTGGTTCACTGGTAGTTGATCCAAAATATCAAAAACAAGGACTTGGCAAGAGGCTGATTGATACAGTAACTAAGAAAGCAAAAGACATTGGCTTTGAAAAACTTTACTTATTTACTTTTGATCCGATAATAGCTGAGTATTACAAGAGCCTTGGATGGAAGAAAATTGGCATGGATGAATGTAAATCCCATCCTGTAACTGTAATGGAGCTGGAGCTATGAACAAAAAATCGATTATGCCAACCCCAGATCTTGCACGCAAACTCATAGCAGAGCAATTTCCTGAATATTCCAATCTACCAATAACCGATGTTGAAAAACAAGGACATGATAACCGCACCTATAGGCTAGGAGACCATATGCTGATTCGTATGCCAACAGCTTCAGAATATGCTTTAAAAGTGCCTAAAGAACAAGAGATGCTGCCCCAATTAGCAAAACGTTTAAGCGTTAGCATTCCGGCTCCGATTAAAATGGGCAAACCTTCTACACATACCAAAGAGACTTCAGCAGTTACTAGGAAAATGAGTGGTGAGCTTGCGGAGCCTATATTAATAGGTGAGCACAAGCGAAGCCCGAAATTTGAGGACACAAATGTTGAAGTATCGAAGGCATATTATCCATATTCATTTTCCATATATAGATGGTTGCCAGGAAAAAGTCTAAACCTCCTCACGTTAACCGACCAAGAAAAGGAACAACTTGCTTTCGATCTCGCCAAGTTTTTAAAAGAGCTGCAGTCTATTACCGATATTGAAGGTCCTGAGCCTGGTCAGCATAACTGGTGGCGTGGTGATCATGTCAGTGTTTACGATAAAGGAGCGCGAGAACAGATAGCAGAGCTAGCTGAGATTATAGATGCAAGCCAGCTACTTGCTTTATGGGATCAGGCGTGTGCGACGAGATGGAATAACCCACCAATCTGGATTCATGGAGATTTTGCTCTTGGCAATATACTTATGGATAGTGGAAAACTATCAGCAGTCATTGATTTTGGTGGCGCTGCGGTTGGAGATCCAGCGTGCGATCTTGTCATTGCATGGACCTATTTATCCGGCAAAGCTCGTGATATTTTTATATCAAAAATGTACATGGACCCAGATACATGGCTCCGCGCAGGCGCTTGGGCTCTGTGGAAGGCGACATTTGAGTTATGCCAAATTGTAGATAAAAACAGCCCTGAAGCTCACCTACAGAAACGAATTATTGATGATGTGATAAATGGATAATAACCAGATTCAAGCTATTATTTTTGATGTAGATGGAGTTATATTCAAAACCTATGATGAGAATGGGAATTTTTTATGGTGTCGTAATATAAAAAACGATCTGGGACTTACATCAAAGCATTTATCTTTTATTTTTTCAGACAAATGGGATAGCATTATTAGAGGTACAATAGACCTAAATGATCATCTGCAAGAAGTTTTTCAACACAAATTATTTCAAGATCTCGCAATCACTCAAGAACAGTACATGAAGTATTGGCTAAGCCACGATCATCAAGTTAACCAAGATATATTAGATTTAGTAAAAAGTTTAAAAATCCCATGTTATCTAGGTACAAACCAAGAAGCTTGCCGCACAAATCATATTCTTGATACTGCTGGCTCTTATTTCAAAGAATGTTTTGCATCTTATACAATTGGATTTATTAAACCGGAACAAGGCTTTTTTCAGCATGTTCAAAAGGCGCTATCGTTATCCCCTTATGAGCTTTTGCTCATTGATGATACAAAAAATAACATTGAAGGAGCACAAAAGTGTGGTTGGCAGGTTTATCATTACCAAAATGATATCGATGCCTTGATCAATTTTTTAAAGAAACATGATGTGCTATGACTTTGCTTTCTCCATTAATAACAATCTTCTGTATCATACTACTTGGTATTTTTTGCTATAAAAAACAACTATTTACTCAAACGCAAATAGATGGTTTTGAACTGCTATTATTCAATATAATAATACCATCTTATTTATTTGCAGCTAGCTATAAACATGACCTTTCTGCATTGTTAAATACACAGTACATTGCAGCCTATTTGTTAACATTTGGAATTTTGGCCCTTATCGTTACGGTGATTTTCGTTAAAAAGTTATCAACCATAGCTGTTTGCATGAGGATATTAGCAGCTTCTTATGTTAACGCCGCGATATACACATTGCCAGTCATTACCATTTTACTCAAAGATCCGACAACCGCCATGATTGGAAATATTATTCAGGTTATAATTATACAGCCTATTTTCATCATATTACTCAATACATTAAAACATAAAGAAAAATCATTGATCAAAAAAATCGTTAGCGTTATTACGACGCCTCTCATCATCATGCCAATAATAGGGATATTACTTAATTACCTGAAAGTTGCATTACCTATTCCCATAGTAGATGCGATATCCCAAATTGGAAGCGGTGCATCCGGCTTAGCTCTATTTGCCTTTGGCCTAACTTTAGGTGCGACAAAGATCACAGCACAATGTTTAAAATTTGACTTACTCAGCATTTTATTTATAAAAAATCTAGTTCATCCATTAGTCGCAATATTTATTGCATACCTTATGAAGCTGGAAAGCTATTGGTTTAATTCTTTAATTATAGCTGCTTCAGCTCCTACTGCATTTGTGGTTTACATGATTTCTAAAGAATTTTCTACTGAAGAAGAATTAGTTAAGAAAGTTATTGCTCTTAGCTCTGTGGTCTCCATACTATCGCTTATACTTATCGCTATCATCATTGGATAAGTATTGATGAATCCAGGAAATATCATTACTATAAAAGCGCTAGCATTAAATGACCCAAGGCTTCCTTCAGTTATTTATGGCGCAATTGGAAACCCTTCTGAGAATAAAGTGCTATAGGTGATTGAAAGCTATAAGAATCCAGATCATGAAATCATTGGTGCTTTTATGGATGATATTCTTGTGGGATGCCTAGGCATTTGTAAAGTAGATACACGAATCACAATTCGGCACATAAGTGTAGTTCAAGGTTTTCAAAGACAAGGGTTTGGAACATTGCTTTTAAATGAGATAAAAAAAACGTTATGAACCCTGTAGTATTATTGCAGAGACGGATGCAGAATCTGTAGACTTTTATTCTAAATCAGGTTTTATATGTAGTGAATTCAAAGGCAAATATGCCAACTTAAGGTATAAATGTGAGTTTAATCTATGAGTTTTAAAAAAAACATAATGATAGGCAAAATATGAAAATACAAAATAAAAGTTATATCTCTTTAATCATCTGGATCCTGGCACTCATAGTGATTGGCTCTATAATTGGGTCCTTAACTAAACCAGAGATTAGCACTTGGTATAGCACTTTAAATCGCTCAACCCTCACACCACCAAACTATGTATTTCCTATTGCATGGACTATTTTATACGGGGTAATCGGCGCTTGTGGTTGGCTAATTTGGCGCGCGCCATTCTTTGACAACTTAAAGCTTATCAAGTTGTTATATGTAGTCCAGTTAATTCTAAACTGGAGTTGGACACCTTTGTTCTTCCATTATCACTTAACCGGATTTTCCCTAATGATCTTGAGTTTTATGGATATTATAGTAGGCATACTCATGTTGCTAGCTCATCCCAAGGTTAAAACAGTATCGCTACTCATGATCCCGTATTTATTGTGGATCCTATTTGCCAGTTACTTGAATTTTTATATATGGTGGTATAACTGAATGAAAATTAGCAATGGTTGTCAGGAACAATAATAAAGAATATGACACCAAAGTCATAGGTGAGTAGCAGGTAGAATGAGCGCTATAAACCGCCTAATCAGTTAAGCTGATACAACAACTTACCGCTCCACATCATTACCTTTATCTGAATTCTGAGAATAATATAAAGCCTTATTTAGTGCGCTAGATGCAAGCATACATACGCCAGTCCATACAGATGAAAACATAGATGATGATACATTGGTAGAAGTGGACTCTTCGTAGTATGCATCGCGTAGGTTGCTTACATCATTATCATGCAATTTATGCAATATAATATTCTGTAATTCAGGTGGCAGTATATTTAAATAAGAATTGTCCCCAAACCTATCTTCAACTATCTTAGCTCTTATATAAGAGTCAAATTTATCAACCTCATTTTTATCCATTAAGCCTTCTTTTTTAGCCATATATTTAATTTGAGCTTTATGCTTAAACAGCATTTCGTAATCTAACAATGAATAATCTTGAGAGCTTTTAAAGTCTTCAATAAGCTGCTTTATAAACTCTCTTCTTATTTGCAACACTTTCTGTAAGCCATCATTTTCATAGTCAATGCCGATCAAACCTTCAATACTATGGATACAATATAAAATATTCTCATTCTTTAAGATAGCGTCCTCAAACCATAATTTATGCTCATAAGAGTCAAATTTATTAAGAGTAGAAAGCTCCGAGATATTTTGATTAGAAATCACATCTATAATTTTAGATATCAAATCTATATCACCATTATATGCAAAAAATTCAACTTTCTCTAAACTCTTACTATTCTTCAGCGCATCAATTAAAACATCTATATCGCCTCTTTCTAATGAGTCGTAAATCTTAAGCGCTTTGATATGGTTTTTGCCCAATAAATCAGCAAGAAGATGAAAGTAGTAAGTAGGATCTACATTTGCATTGTGAAGCACGGATAGCTCAAGTATTTCGATCCTTTTATTAGCATTTAAAGCCCTAAAAATCAAGTCTAGACCATCATTCTCTAAGCAAAGATTTGGTAGATGTAAAGACTCAAGACCTTTGTTTTTTATTATAGCATCAGAAACAACTTCCACTAGATCAGGATCAAGAACTGATAATATATTAAGATCTTTTACAGAACGATTGATTTTCAACATATTTGCAATAAAGATAATAATATCTTCTCTCTTATCAGCACATGCAAATATAAATTTCTTTATAGCTGTGTTATGATGCATAGCCTCAATAAGGTCTTTAATATCATCAGTGTCTTGCAAGCCATCAAAGTCAGGAATTTGAATAGTGCACTCTGTTAGTGTATCATCATTAGATTTAATTCTATTCAATAAAGTGTTTTGCATAAACGCACCTTATAAAGTTATACATAAATTTAATTGTTCTATATAATAGTTAACTAAAAGTTAATGTCTGAAATTACGTACTTTAACTTAGGCTTTGTATTCCTTACACAATATATAAAACTCTGGTGAGTCATCGTAGCTTGCTTCTGGCTTTATACGTTTGATTGCCTTAAACATAGAGCGCAACTCTTCCACAAGCTTTTGTTCTTCCCTACCCTTCAACAACTTTGCAAGCATTAAGCCGCCTTCTGCCAGATGAGTTTTTACAAATTCCATCACCATCTCAACAAGCGCTACAGAGCGCAAGTGATCTGTCTCTCTATCGCCTGAAGATGAAGCAGCCATATCTGAAAGGATTGCGTCAAACTTTAGGTCCTTTAGCTCATTAGTCAAATAGTCAAAAAACTTCACATCCTGAAAATCGCCTTGGAAGAATTTTACGCCATCCACGTCCTCAATCGGCTGCAGATCTACACCATATATGTGAGCCTTTGTATTCTGTTTCAAAACTTGTAGCCATCCACCAGGTGCACAACCTACATCAATGATATTTTTAGCAGTTTTGAATTCTGTATTTTGCTTCACTATCTCAAGCAGCTTAAATGCAGCACGCGACCTATAGCCTTCTTGCTTAGCAAGTGCTACAAATGGGTCATTCAAATGTCTCTTCAACCACTTTGTAGACGAGATCTTCCTACCGAAAGCAGTTTTCACCTCGGTTTTTACGTTCCTAAATCCTTTTTTGATTATAGTACTCATATTATAACTCCATAAGTGGCCACCTTGCACGCGGCTCCACATTTAAATCATTAACCAAACCGTTTTGAAAACGCTCTAGACCAGCCCATGCAACCATAACACCATTATCTGTGCATAACGAAAGCGGAGGTGCAATGAGCTCTAACCCAAAACCTCCAACAACATCAGAAAGGCCTCTTTTTATATAATTATTAGCAGCCACCCCACCAGCAATAACACAGTGTTTTGCTTCAGGATACTTTTGTTTAAACACCTCGCATGCATTTTTCATGCGATTATTTAGTGCATTCGCCACTGTAAACTGAAAAGATGCGGCAATATCAGCTTTTTCAGTATGACTCAATTCACCCATGGATTCTATTTTGCGTCTTACAGCAGTTTTCAAACCAGAGAATGAGAAATCATATGGGTTAAACTTGCTAAAATTAATAGAAAATTGGTGTGCACTTTCATTACCAGACTTTGCAAGTTTCTCTATATTTGGGCCACCTGGATATGGAAGCCCCATCATCTTTGCAACCTTATCAAATGCTTCTCCTACTGCATCATCTCGTGTTGCACCAAGAAGATTATATTTCCCAACTCCTAAAACTTCCAATATCTGGCAGTGTCCCCCAGAAACTAATAATAGCAAGAATGGAAACTCTACATCACTTGTAATACGTGGTGTTAGTGCATGCGCTTCTAAGTGATTCACCGCAATCAATGGCTTATTAATTGTAAATGCCAAACCTTTTGCAAACATCAAGCCAACAATCAGCCCTCCAATAAGCCCAGGGCCAGCGGTGACTGCTATTGCATCTATCTCTTCCACAGAGATTTTTGCATCTGCTAATGCCTGTTTAAACACAGAATCTATCGCATCCAAATGATAGCGTGATGCGAGCTCTGGTACAACACCACCATAATTTGCATGCTGCTTAATTTGTGATGTGTTGATGTGAGATAAAGTTTGCTTACTATCATTTACAATAGCGATAGCAGTTTCATCACAACTAGATTCTATTCCAAGTACAATCATCTACATCACATTAGTTATTCAAAGACGTATTATAGCTAGAATGCACTCAATATAAAAGATAAATATACAAAACCCGCTATTCTGCTATAAAATTAACTCTTCAGATTGTACCAAACTCTCTAAATACTCACCCACGTATCCATCCTTTGATGGGTTGTATTGATACGAAGAAGACATCTTGCCTTCAGAACCTATAGCTGAAGCATCTAGGTCTCTGTGGAATGATATGAGTTGGTCATATTCAATATCATTTAAGGCTTTTGCCGCAATTTCTTTAAGAGAAAGTGTGCCATGTTCAAATGAGAGCCCAAACTTAATTTGATCATTACATTCAAGATCTGTTTTGCAATACTCGAAATTCATATGATTTGTGGAGCTAAGCAAAAGCATATATACATTTGTATTATTCTCTAAAAATTTTATAAGTGATTTAACATTCTGTGACGAAAAATTATCTATATGACATACACTATTCCAAGCTTCATCTATTTTGTGGTCAGAAATAGATGATCCAAACCAAGATTTCAGATAGGTTCTGAACTGCTGATCATTTATTTCACCACGCTTATATGAATCTATCTTGCCAAACCAGAAATGATCAGTCGCATATACAGCAGTTGAATAAAGCACAGCAGCGGGGTACAGAAAACCTGGAAAAGCCGAATTATCATGAACAAGATCGGCAAATTCAAAGATACCACTAGATACAGAAGAGTTGTGAAGCTGACCTAATGACATCATAAGCACAGTTTTTGATTGCATAATTCAATTACCATAAAAGTTTGTAATTAATATATGCAAAACCCCTAAAAGATCAATCTTTTTGGGTCTTATTATCATCTAAATGAGCAGAGTTTTTTCTCCAAATATAGTAAGCAATCAACCCACTAATAAGTATTATTACAGCAAGATTGATTTGTTTCAGATACTTAGTAATAAGATGCTCATTCTCGCCAATACCATAACCCAATAGAATAAGTATGAGACACCATAAAAATCCACCAGCTGCTGTATATATTACAAACAATTTGATATTCATTTTTGCAAGACCCGCAGGAAACGAAATAAAGTGCTTAATACCAGGAAGCAACCTACCTGTGAATGTAGAAATTGCACCATGATTTTCAAAAAACTTTTCTATTTTAGATAACTGATTTTTCTTCAGGAAGAAGTACTTTCCGTAGGATACAAACAACCTGCGACCAAAAAAGTAAGCTATATAATAGTTAAACAAAGATCCACCAATAGTCCCTAAAACACTCACAAATAATACAATCCAAAAATTCATCTCGCCTTTTTGCACAAGATAGCCCGCGGGTATCAAAGTTATCTCTGCTGGGATAGGTGCAAATGTACTCTCTATAAACGTCATTATAAAGATCCCAACATAACCCAAAGTTTCTACGAAATGCACAACTTCTAAAAATAACTCGTATACCATTTATATATAACACTCTTAAACATATAATTCATACTATAGAGCAATGATCTAAAAATACCAGCAATTACTTAAAACAGATAAAAAAAGTTGCGCAGTCTTAATATTTCTGATTAGCATACTATAAGGTTAATGAATGAAATGTATCCATAATGAAATCAAAAATCTTAAAGTTAGCTATAGCAGTCGCACCAATCCTCATTTTTACAGATGCACTTGCATTTCAAAGAGATGGAAAAGTTTATATGGATCTCAATCTTGGTTACGGAATACAGAATGTAGAACGAAAAATAACACTAGGTTTTGTCAACTATAATTTTAAAGAAAACAATAAAGGCATAGTTGGTAAGCTTGGAATTGGTTATCATCTGTTAGATGAAATTAGGGTTGGCGTATCAGTTATGTATACACCAAAACTTCGGTCTTCTAAAGCAGATGGAAATAATTATTCCGAGGAGTTAAAGGCAAAAATGATGGGTGTATTTGGTGATGTGTATTACGATTTCTTAACTGGCTCACGCTTTAACCCTTTCGTTCTTGCAGGTGTTGGTATGATGAACACTGAATACAAACAAAAACTTTCACTCACTACTCTCACAGATAATGCTAAAAAGTCAAAAACTCGAATGGCATATAAACTGGGTGCAGGATTGTCTTATCACATCAATACTAGCCTAGACCTAGACTTTACCTACCAAGCAGTACTTGCAGGCTCTTCATCTAAAAATGATATAAATTTGGATTACAAAGGGCCACTTATTGTACTATCGCCAGACGTGAAGTTAAAACCCGCGATGTTTCAGTCGATACTAATAGGGTTAAGGTACACATTCTAGCGCGACGTATATATCTCAGGCACTTTTACTGTTTTTGGGAAGAATGTAAAAAACTTAGTCTTTGCCTTAAAGTGACTAGCTACTTTTTCGGCTTTTAATCCTCTACCAAAAAACACGTCTCCACGTATTGGTCCACGTATAGCACCTCCAGTATCTTGTGCGATGAACAAACGCTTGTAATCACGCCCTTTAAAGATGCTCTTTTCAGGCAAATTTGTTGCCACCCAAACAGGCATACCATAAGGGTATAAGCCATAATCCACAGCCAAAGAGCGCTCTGGTCTTAGTGGAACGCCTTGACCGCCTATAGGATCTTTATCCTTAAGCGGTCTAAAAAACACATAAGAAGGGTCCTCTTCCATTATTTTTCTTGCTTCATTTGGGTTATTGTGAAGCCAATTCATCATTTGCTCTGCCGAATCGAATCTTAGGTTCTTCGATTTGAGTGCTTCGTTAATACCCGTAAAGCGAAACCCGTTATGATCTTCAAAGCCCACTGGCAGATGGCCTCCTTCCTTTAATTTTATTATGCCAGAACCTTGTATATGCATAAAATATAGCCTTGCTCTGTTATCTACATACGCGACTTCAAGTCCTTGATTGTTTAGCGCGCCACCATTAATTGAAGCATGCTCAATATCAGAAGAACCTTTTATAGATGCCAAACCTTTTGGGCTACGATAAACTGGGTACTTATACCTATTATCTTTCTTCTTACTGCCATTAAGCTCAATCTGAAAATATCCTGTCAGCATACCTTCTGGGTGCCAGTTTTCATCATACACCTGATAGGGCTGGAACCACTTTTCAAAAAACTGCTTAGCAGTCTTATCATTAGCCTGGTCTATCATATAAGCATCCATACAAGGAACCTGCCAATCTACAGCAGAGCCTCCTAAATCTGTTGCTTTGCTCACCTTAGATTCTAAATCCATATTCATAATTCTTTTGCAAGAATGCCTAAAACTCTCAAGCGCTGAAAGATGTGTATCATGATCCCAACCATCAACTTGTGAAAAAGCAACTGGCTTAAACCGGGCAGTTCTCTCTTGCTTTGATGCACACCCAACTAATACAAATGATATAATCATCAAACACAATATATATACTCTATTCATCTCAATTAATCTCAACAACTTGCCACATATTGGATTTAGCGTTTAAAGGCTTAGAAAACAACCATTTGTCTTCACAATTCTTAATCTTTGTTTGGCTACCACTTACCAGCTCACCAGATACGTTATCTAACACATATACTATCTGCTCACTTGCTATATTTACATTAAGATAAGCAATTTCATCTTTTATATACGCATCTATAGCATCAATGCTTTTAACCGATACAATTGTAATATATCTAGTTTGTGCATTTTCAGTTAAATTTTCTATATCGTTGTTGAATACCTTAAATACTTTATCTGAAACCAGATTTTTTAGCGTATTCAATTCCTGCTTAGCATATGAATCCAGTATCATCTTAAATGCATTTGCAGAGCCTTTTAAAAATTTATCTAATGAAAATGATGAATGTTTTTTTCGATATTCATCTAAAAACTGCCTAATATTTTCAGATAAGTGAGCCTCATATTCAGCACGCACAATAAGCTCTTCAGATTTTTCAGCTGTAGCCTCAATCTCTTTGACAATTGAATTTTTAAAATCCTCAAATGCTTGTTTATTTTCTTCAGATATGTCGTTATCATATTTATTATCCCCTAGTGATTTATATAGTTTATAGCCGATATAAAATGCGATGCACGCCAGTATTAGTAAATCCATTTGTATTCTATCATAGACAATTTTCCTTCAATATGTAATATAGCAGTCCTTATTTATTATTGAAATATTATTTTAGGAGATAAAAATGGATCAAGAAAAAGCACAAGGCAGTTTTGTTGTACACGGACAGTATGTTAGAGATTTATCATTCGAAAATCCAAAGGCACCTTTTTCTTTTCAAATTGAGGAGCAACCAGCTTTTGACGTGTCTGTAGATGTCAAAACACGTCAAATAGATGAAAACAATGTTTATGAAGTAGTACTGAATATAGTAACAAAAGCAATAGTGCAAAATGAACCTTTATTTGTTGTAGCTCTAGAATACGCTGGTATTTTCCAAATAGAAACAACCGGAGATTCATCATTAGAAAGGGTTTTATTAGTGGATTGTCCTAACATGCTTTATCCTTATGCACGCAGAATCGTATCTGATGCAACAAGAGATGGTGGTTACCCTGCAGTTTCATTAAATCCTATGGATTTCCTAGGACTATATTTACAAAGAAAATCATCTGAAAATTCTGCACAAGAATCTTCAGCCAACATAAATTAACCCAATATATTGAAGCTGTATCAGTAATTTAATGAGATTTAATGAGAGATGCAGCTTCACATATAACAACACATTGCAAAATAATTAGCATTTCTATTCTTTACACAATATTACAACTAAGCCATTGATTTTCTTTCAATTTTTTCTCATTTTCCACTCAACCTCAGGTGTTATCTGATGTTGCGATATAAAAAATATTCAAAATTATAAAAAAAAAGCTTGCAAGAGAGATTACCCTATCCTAAGGTTTTTGAGTAAACTTTGTTTAACCCCATAAAATGAGGATTCCAGGTGAATAAACAAGAACTAATAAATGCTGTTGCAAAGCATTCAAAACAAACAAAAGCAGCATCAGCTCAGGCTGTTGATGCATTCCTAAAAGCTGTAAAAGACTGTCTTCGCAAAGGCGAAGAAGTAAGACTGATTGGCTTCGGTACATTCAAAAAAACAAGGGTGGCTGGCAGAACAGTTCGCAACCCTAGAAATGGCGAACCAGTTAAGGTTCCAGCTACAAACAGAGTAAAATTCTCTGCTGGTAAAGACTTGAAAAAAGCTGCTAATAGCTAAGATCAATTCTGAGATGAATTAAAACCCTGGCAATAAAGTAATGTGCTGGGGTTTTTTATATCTCATCTATACTCATCAAGAATGGTGTCTCTTTTGGACTTACAGCTGGCGACCATAAGCAGGATGCCAAATGATCCACTGATAATTTTATACGCTTTAGCCTCTTTGCTTTAAATGATGTGCCACTTTATCACGGGTTAGCTTTATGATATCTGATCCAAGTATAAAATATCACACCCTCATAATTCCTTTGCACCTTACTGTTCTTAGCGCGTATCCCATTGTCATTCCATCAGAATACAACATGTAGACCTGGATGAGAAATGTGTTATGTATACTCCACCTACCATCTCCCACATGTATGGCAAGATAGTGTCTTATTTCTTGCAACTTCCAAGAATACCACTACCACAATAATTACCTTAATATTTTTCCCTTGTTTTAAATTGAATTCACTATACGAACTAGTGCAGTGCATTCCCTATATCTCTATCGCTTTGTGATATTTTCTCCAACTCCAATGTTGCCGTGGCACTACGTATATATTTCTGTATAGTTGTAATACTAGATAATATTTGATTATCCCGCACCTTAGCTTTAGCAGCACCTATCTCAGTCCAAGATTGATCTCCATACGTTCCAATCTCATCAGTAAAACACATAACTGATTCAACCATATTTCGGTTTTTCCTCAGTGAAGCCAACTCTTCTAACGAATTAAGAGAGCTATAGTGCTTTTTAAACTCTATATGATGCTCTATAGCACAATTTGATGTTGGAGCAACCTTTTCTACCAACATAGGTCCAGTTACTGCAGAGATAGTTAAATTGCTCGCAAAATGCTTAAATAATTCTAGCTCATTTTTATAGTAAATCAGCTGGTTATCTGTGCTAAGATTAGCTATATCTTGTGATCTCGCAAGTCTTGTATCCAATTTCTTTGACATTAGTTCGATGTTAGGTCGGATTTCTATACCGTTAATACATCTGTAAGACGTAGCGTGAAAAGCGATCATGCTTTTATAAGAAGCATTACATTTATCGAGCAATGCTATCCTAGTAGGCAACATTCCAGCTAAAATCTCATCATCAGTCTTGTCATTTATATCTGTTATCTCGGTCATTTTGACCCTATGGCTTTCTGCAAGTCGCTTGATACTTTCTTCAAACAACTCTTTCACAGTTAATGTTTTGATCACTTTGCGCAATTGCCAAATGCTATACTTTTTTACTTCTTTATTAAGCAAAAAGACAACAGCATCGATATATTGGTCGAACATATTATAACTTTTTATCACAAGACTTAATGTGCTGGGGTTTCGATAATTATAAATTACTCTCTTCTGATATTCCTTTATAATTTTTTTTGCTTCTTCAGATAGTTTAATATCTTTATTAAATCCAAATGAAATAATGTCATTATTAGATGCAGGATGGCATATTGGTGAGCTTCCAAGTATAGTTTGGTTTAATCCAACAATACCCTTCACTTCAACATCAAAATCTTTGTATACACAGTATTTGCTTGCCACACATTCCATCATCCTTATTATGTCAGAGGCCGCAGCAGGGTTACCACATTTACCATTTTTCCAAAACTTGATCTCTAACTTGGCAATAGCCATAACTTCTTTATCACCATCTGTTAATTCTAGTGAATTGATATCTACAGGAGTGATTTTAAGCTTTGCGCAAAATTCTAATAAGTCTTCCATCCCTTTAGATGAAAGAAGCTCCGGATCATACAACGAATTAATCTCTAAGGTTGGATTAGCCTCCCTCAGCTTTACTGTCCTAAACTGATTTTCAGCATTTAAAAAAACATCAGGGTATTCATTAAACCAGATATGCAAAATTTTACCTATGTGATGCACATATTCCTTATTATAATCACCCTTTAAATCTCTAGAATTCACACCAACTATTATTTATAATTTTTAAATTACAATATTATCTCCAAAATATTACTGAATATTTTGCGATGCGTACTATATCGAAAAAAATAAGCTTTGCAACTGTAAGTAACGATTACTAGTGTAGTAATGCTAAGTAATAAGAGAAAAGATTTTTTAATTGAGAATCAAAAGATGTGTATATGCATTAATGTAACATAAAATTTATTTAGTTAAATTTCATAACCGTAGTGCGAGTATATATCACGCACCTCTTGAGCATAATCATAATTAATTAGCTCATCTAAGTGAAAAGGCTCAACCTTAGAGATATTGTATATATACTCAGCTATCTCATTTTGCATCGGAGTATCTGCTATAGTTTTAGCAATCTTATACAGTGCATCTGGATTTGAGATGATTGCGCTATAATCTTCTTTCTTAAGACCTAAGTGCAGATATGCATACTTTTTATCACCAGCATCAAACTCGCATATTCTAGCAGTAGATACATTAAGCATTGGCAATACACATTTATCTATGAATCTATTGGCCATAATATCGCATACTGTCTTCAAGTTAAAAAATTTAGTGCTTAAAAGATTGATAAAAACCTTATCAAAATTTTCTGGCTCTGTGCTAAGCACCTTATGACTAGTTTTGAGAAATTGCTTTTTGTCTCTATGATCCAAGAATAAGTTATCCATAAAGCTTTTTAGATGCTGGTGCTCTACTAAATTATTTAATTTATAATCAGCTGCAACAAACATATGATTCACAGTCATGAGTATATCTGTTTTTTCCTCTACTTTTTTAGATAAAGCTTTATCATCATTCGGCAAACTAAAATGTTTTAATGTATGCTCAAATGCTTCTACATCATAGTTGATAAAATGATTAACTTCGTCTTTTACTTTATTTGCGAGCTTAGATATTATTTTAGCCATCGCACAAACCTATTATTACTATTCATATAAGAGCATTAGAGTATCACATTCACTAAAAATCAACTAAGATTTAGCTTAACCCCCACAATGATAATGCATAATTGAACACAAGCTGTATCATAGAGGAGCCTACAACCCATTTGATAATTTGAGCTTTCACCTCAAAGATTTTACTGTTCACATAATCCGCAAACTTCTCAGCATTCTCTTCTACAATATTTTTATCAATAATTGTGATTTGATCTTTATTTTTTTTAGCCATTTTAAGTACCTTCTATTACTTTAATTTTTAATTTAATTTCAACGCACCAAATTCCATTTTTCAGCTGATACACACTAGTGCCAGCCATAGAAAACCCCAAATTAGCGTGTACAATAGATTCCTTTACCTTCTTGGATATTTCTATGCAATTCACATTAGAATTTCCGGCCTCATATACCATAATAGGGACATCAACAATATAAGATTTAGGCTCAATAAGCCAATCTTTGGCGTCAATGTCACCTATTTTAATAAATGGAAAATCTATATCTTCTGGTACGTTGGTATAAACATCTAAGCCAGTGCTTTGAGTTAAGATGTTATATAGATCTTGTTCAATTTTTAGTAGGCAGTTCATCTTTAACCCTCTCATATGCTATGATCTCTATATACCCATCGTTTGCATAACTCTCTTTAATGGATTCAACATAGAAAAACTTTTCTTCCATTTTTATACGCATATACTTTGGTAATCCCTTGCGCTGCCGCACTGTGAACTTATAGAAATTATTGTTAAAACTTTTGCTCCGTACTTGTGGATTCAGATTATTAATTTGAGCAATACTTGCCCATGTTTGAAAATAATCACGCCATAGATCTGCAAATCCTCCATGTCCATCAGGTATTATTTGCCTTATTTGGAACACTATCGGCTTATTTAATTTACTAAAATTACTCATCTTTATAACCTATACGATTTGAATTCATCATAGATATCCATAGGAAAAGCTTTAATCTTATCCCTATTTTCATATAAAAAACCTATGTGTACCAATAGAGAAGATTTAATATCATCTGGTACAGCATCTGCTGTTTCACCGTATCCTGCTTCATATAAAAAACGCACCATATAGGAAAATGGGTGGATCTTAAAAAATACCTCACCTAGCTTTGTATCTAAAACAATATTGTGGATTTCAAATTCCGAGACAGAGCCATAATAATTTATCAACTCTATTTTCTTTATGGCTTTTACCGGCTTAATAGGAAGACTTATAGACATCTTGTTAATTTGACGATATGTTACTTCCCAATCTTGTGCAATAAGGGCCCTGCCTGTATAATTTTCAAACTTTGTTGTCACTGCCGAGATCGTCTTTGTTAAAAGCTCATCATCTAGATCGTTATCTATTCGCAAAAAATTCTTCGCCTCTTTTAGAGATAAAGGACTCTCTAAAGGCTTTTGCACTTGTGAATATGCATAAAGTAAGCTCATATTTACTTCCTCTCATTTGTATTATTATAAAAAAACAGCCCAAATGCATATAGCACTTGAGCTGCCTTACCTAAAAAATCACTATGCAGAAAGTTGTAATAACTTAATTGCATTACCATTAATTAATCCACCGCCTACTCTTTTTGTAGCATAGAATTTGATGAATGGTTTTTCTGTGAATGGATCACGCAAGATTCTGATACCTTGACGATCTACGATCTGATAGCCAGATTCAAAATCACCAAATGCAACAGCAAATGCGCCATCAGACAATATTGGCATATCTGCAGATTCTACTACTTCCATACCAAAAATTGTGTTTGCTGAACCTTGTGTTAAACTAGGTTGCCATAGATATTGACCTGTAGATTCATCTTTCAACATACGAATAGCTTGGACAGCAGCTCTGTTCATAACAAACTTTGCCTTAACAGCAAAATTCTCGCTCAAAGAATAATATAAGTTAAATAAGCTTTGCGCAGTGATAACTCCTTTCTTTCCAGATGATATTCTTTGAATTGTATCGGCACTAATACCAGCATTATAAGATAAGATACCCTTTGGTTTTCCAACACCATCACCATATACAAATGCAGCGTTTTCGGATGCACCAAATGATTCAACCAGCTTATCAGAAAGCCATTTTTCTATATCTATGCTAGCGTCATCCACAAGCTTTTGTGTTGCTTTTGGTTGAGCGTATAGCTCGTGCACTGGGATCACAACTTTAGAAAGCTGTGGAGCTTGTGTCTCAGACCTTGAATCAGATTCCAATGTCCAACCTGCCGCTGCATTATCGTAATCTTGAATCACTTCAAGAGCATCGCCAGAAATAGTTGTAACAGTAGCAATATTTCTGATTGGTGAACCAGTAGATATAGAGCTTACAACACTATTTGCCATACCTTTGGTTATCAAGTATCCACCGTCTACATCAGATGAACTGGATAGAGACTTACGCTCTATAGAAGAAAGGCCAGATTCTGCACCTTTTTTCAAATAGCTTACAAATGCGTTTTTATGCTCTACATCCAATGTATTATTTGTTGCAAAACCTTGGACGCATGGTCTTTGTGACCCAACATTAAGCTGGTTGATAGACTGTTCAAATTGGTCGATAGTTGCACCAATTTTTTCTAGGCTTGAAACAGTTAAAGAATCTGCGGATCCTTTCTTCTCAATCTCAGCAAGTCTTCTCTCATTGAGTGATTTGAACTGCTCCCAATGATTAGCTAACTGATTCACTTTATTTGTGATTTCTGTAATTGACATATTTACTCCTTTTGTAGGTATTAAAAAAAACGCGCCTATTATAAGGCGCGATAAACAGCTTTTTACGGCTGAATTCTATAAATGTTGAATGAAACTGAACTTTTATGCTACAATGCTAGCAAACAAGTAACCCTATACATAAAATATTATGTCTGAATTATATGACTCTTTATTATCTGAGGCTGCAGTAAACTTTGCGTTAAATGGATGCTTAGGTGCGTTAGCTGGGTATTGTGTTGGCTCTGCTTTAAAGAAATCAGATATTGATGGTCGCACAAAATCTATTCCCAAAATAAATGCATGCAATTTTAGTGATGACCTTAAGATAAAATATAGTTTAGATTCAAATTTTGAGTTGGATTCAGTAATCTTGCATTGCGCGTCAGAATTATTTTCAATTATGACTAATGGTTTGCATTCACCAAACAAAACATTAAAAGAAACGCTTTCTTATATTATACGAAATCACACATTCAAAGTTTTGACGTTTACCGTACTTACAGCATATGGTGCCAACTCAAAAAACAATGATATATACAATTTTTGCGCTTTTATAGGATCCGAATATATCTCGTACAAACTTTCTAGAATGCCTGATACAGTACAAATCTATACAAAGCGCGATGCAGAGCAAGCTCTAAAGGCAATTGAGAGAAGAAATCATCTTAACAATCATCCTTATGATTTAGACAATAACAATTGGTGTACATTGTTTTAAAAATACAAACTTTTATAAAATACATTCATCAAAATAAAGATGACATGCGTTGTTTTATATTGTATATTCTGTATAACCTTAAAGGGCGGTTAGCTCAGGTGGTTAGAGCGCTACGTTGACATCGTAGAGGTCGTTAGTTCGAGTCTAATACCGCCCACCATTTTTTCACACAACTATACATTTTACGAATAATTATTTAGATCATTTTTTTCAGTGCTTTTGCGATAATGAGAGAAACATCTGTTTTTTTTGTATTCAATCAACCAGATCGCTGAAATAATCGCCTGCACATAGCTCCACTTTAATATTCGCTCGGGGTTCCATCCCAATTCTTCAAACATAATTCCAACTCGGCGCTCAATTGCTCCTTGCGAAGCAAACTTATCAATGCACTGAGTATGATTGCGCAGCCATGCACCAGACTCCTACATCGGCTCAGCTACATAACCTTTCGGGTCGATTGAAACCCAACCTCGCACATCGTCATTGAGAATATTATCATGGTGCAAATCGCCATGTAGCAATACAGGCATCGCTTGAGAGTCAATCAGCGAAAGATATAATTCATTTGCTTGCTGCACTTCCTGAGTAGAAATTGTTTTATCATCAGTATCGAGGTAGCGATCAAATGCCAAAGCTAACTCAGCAATAGGTTTAAAGTTCCCTATCGAACCTTTTGCTGAATGTAATTGGCGAACAATTTGACAAAATATCCGCGTGGCTTCATCATCGCGTTCTGCTTTTGTTAATTCTATCACATGGCGACCCGGACATAAGCGTTCCAACAACATATTGGCACCATCGGAATTAAGCAGGCGGATCGTGCCATTCCCATTAAAGTGCTGGATAATTTCTTTCTGTTGCACTTCATCGTAACCAGCAGGAGGCAATTTAAGAACTACATTTGCGGGTGCTATCTTTTTTTGTATGAACACATCATTTTATTACTCTAATTCCAAAACCTCTATCGCTCTTGCCAAGCTATTATTCAGAGCTTCTTCAGAATCTGATTTTACATGCAAGATTTGTGCAGATCTATTAGCTGGGAATGTTACAACACTCACTTCCCATAGTCTTAATTCTTTTATAAACCTTACTCCATCTTCGTAGTAGTAATCTAGCACTTCATAACCTATGCTAAGGCTGTTTACTACATTGTTCTTAATTAATGCATATGCTTCCTGGGCTTTTGCAACATCCAGCAATAATTCACCCTCTATATAGAGACCATTTTCACTTTCTCGCATTGATCTGATCAGACCAATTGGTTGAGTATGATCGTGCTGCCATAACAACTTAATTTCAGAATTATCTGATATAGTTTTTAAAAATGCACCAGACAATATTGCATCATTATGATCGTCTACAATATTAAAAACGCTTGCAAAGCCAGAGAAACATCCTTTACCATCGGTTGATTTTATCTCTATGTTTTTCATTAAAACTTTATTATTATCTTTCATAAAACACCTTTTAAAAATTATGAATTATTGGTTAGTAAAAACAGAGCCGGGTAACTACTCCATACAAAATCTAGAGAAAGACGGCACATGTGTTTGGGATGGAGTAAGAAACTATCAGGCACGCAACTTCTTAATGCAAATGAAAGTGGGAGATACTGCACTTATCTATCACTCTGTACATGGCAAAGAAATAGTTGGGCAAAGCTTAATTACAAGCGAATACTACCCAGATCCGACCGATGAATCTAAAAAATTCATGTGCGTAGATATGAAATTTATTAGTAAGTTTACAAAGCCATATTCGCTCGATATGGTAAAAACTAATCCCAAGCTTTCTGAACTTAGACTGCTCAAGCAATCTCGATTATCTGTAATGCCTGTATCACAATCAGAATACGATGAGATTTTAAAGCACGTTTAGAACATCACAAAACAAGAAAAATAAAGTTTTTTATAAGCATAGCCTTACATCTTTTTGTGTTATGTGTCAGAAGTGCGGGCTTGTTTTTGTGTAATTCAATGATTACATGCTACATTCTGCATCTTACATTTAGCAACATACTTACTAGATTAAATGTATGGAAGTACTATTGCTATTTTTCTTCTAGCTTTATGATCACTTCGCCGTTGCTAACATTGTCACCAGCTTTAAAACACACCTCTTGCACCACACCATCTCTAGGTGAATTTATTATGTTTTCCATTTTCATCGCTTCTAACACAACCACAGGCTGATCCTTAAACACCTGAGCACCAACTTCCACTTTTACTTCTACCACTCTACCTGAGATATTAGCAATCAATTCGCCACGATCATCTGCAGTTTTTCTAGGCTTCATATATTTTATCATCTCTGCAGCCCTTGGTATCAAGCACTGCGCCCTAACAGTTCTACCTTTAAATGTAATTATATAGTCAGTTTGCTTTGTTTCTAGCTGTAGGCTATAGCTTTGACCGTTCACAACGCAGTCAAAAATCTTGTTTCCCAGAATCCACTTACTTGTGATATAGAATTTTCTATTTTCAAATGAAATCTTATACCCATCGTCTACAGCACGTATTGTGACAGGATAACTAATACCATCCAAGCGTACAATCCATCTTGTACCAAAGTTTCTAGAGAAACCTCGAATCTGCCCATTTATCTGACTATCAC
>JAJTIA010000030.1 GCA_021299995.1 Candidatus Jidaibacter sp.
GAGCTTCTGCTTGCCGATAAGGATATCGAAGTTAATGCGGCTGATGTGTACAGACATACAGCATTGATGTATGCAGCTAAGGCTAGGAAAATCCAAGTTGTAGAGCTTCTGCTTGATCATGATGGTATCGACATTAATGCGGCTGATACTGGCGGAAATACAGCATTGAGTAATGCAGCTAGGGCAGAGCATGCGGAAGTTGTGAGCGCCCTATGCGATCATGGCGCCGATCTAACTGTTTCTCCATCGATTTTTGAAAATCAAGAGATTAGAGAAATACTAGAAGGATATCAAAGATTTTGTAAATTCAATAAGTATAGGTCTTACATATTCTTAGTGCCATCTTCACCATCCGCTTTAATGTGCTTGATATCTGGGAACCCTCTGCACCATGCGACTTTAGGTGTTATAACAGCAGTTGCCGCATTTTGGTGGAATGATAGTATTGCATATGATGAGTTGAAAGTATCTTCTATGTACTCAGCCTCAACAGCATTATTGCATTTGGGTGACTCTGTATCAGATGACTATATATTGCCCTGCAAGATTATGGCGTATGGTATGATAATAGCAGCAGCTATTCATCATCATTCTCTTTACTCTAGTAATATATATAGACCTACTCAAGATGTAAATAGCCAAGAAAATGGTATTTAGGCGCAACCCGATACAAAAGATGCGTAGATCAATAGATTGTTTAACAAAGTTGCAGCATAATTTTTTTAATCTTTCAAACGATCTTGTATGAAAGTTTTTCCATCTTTATTAGTTATCAAAGATAGCAAAGCTTCCATATCAAAATCAAATTCCTTAGCTATTCTTATAATACCAAGTGCCGCGCGTCTTAAAGCGTATGGATCTTTAGAACCAGTTGGTTTTATGCCTTGATCAAACATTTGTTCTATGGTGTCAAGCTTATCAGCGAGCGCAACGCATGCTGCAAGCTTGTTTGATGGAATAGAGTCATTCGGGCCTTTAGGTTTGTAATGGTCGCGTACAGCTAATGCAATTTCTTCAGATTCAATATTGCGTGTCAGATAATACCCAATAATGCCTTGTAGCTCTGGCATTTCTCTTACTGTATGAGAAACAAGATCGGCTTTTGCAAGCCATACAGCGCGTGATACATCATACTCATTGAGATTGAATATTCTTGCGAGTTGCAAAGCTCGTTTTTCAACAGATTGTTGCTTTATATAGTATGAACCAATGCTGTTATGATATGTGAGATTTTTGAGCTTCTCGATGTTTTGCTTGATACCTGATTTTAAATCGTTATCAAAGAAAAATTTTGCATCTTCAAGACGCGCTGTAAGAACAGAGTCGTTTCCTGAGATTATATCAGATTTATCGTCTGGATTTATATTTGAGACAATACAGTAATATGGTGCAAGGTTCCCTTCTAAATCCTCAACCATCAAATATCTTTGGTGGGTTTTGAGAGTGAGTGTTAGAATCTCACGTGGTAAAGACATGAACTTTTTAGGGATTGCGCTGAGGATCACAGTTGGGTATTCTGAAAGACCAGCAAGCTCATCTAATAATGATTGGTCTTTCACAACCCTAAGGCCTTTTAAGCTTAGGATTTTTGATGCTTGAGATGTGATAGAAGATTTGCGATCTTCTTCAGATAATATAACAAAATTTTGCTCTAATAGGGCTTTATAAGAATGAAAAGAGTCTATAGAGATAGGATGGTTTGAGTATATGCGATGCCCTAAAGTAGTATTAGAAGATTGGATATTGCCATATTGAAACTTGAGAATATTACCATTAAATTGGGCTAAAATAGAATAGATTGGGCGTACCCACGTTTCGTCTCCATTCCATTTCATAGATTTAGGCCATGTTATAGAGCTCAATATTTTTTTTAAAATAGATTCAAGCAACTCTTGAGGAGATACAGATTTATGTATTATCTTTGCAAAGTAGTAATGATCTTGAGAATATAAATCTGATTTAGCTAGGGAGTATTTTTTTAAAAACCCTTCTAGCGCAACATCTGGTGCAGATGTTTTTGGGCCACGAACTTCTTCTGCAGATGGTGCTGTAGCAAGACTAAATCCTTCATAACAAAATCCGATACGTCTTGCAGACCAAAACACGTTCGATTCACCTTTCTGTGTAACGTATTTTGCGATTTCTGCTTCAAAGATATTTGCTAAGTTCTGAGCAATTTTTTTTTGCATTCCTGCTGGGATTTCTCCGCTTACAATTTCTAATAATATTTCGGACATGATTGTTATTTTAAATTACGATGCTTTAATAATATACGCGCCAATCATTATAAGTATTACACCTATAATCTTTCTTTTGCCGCACTCTTCTTTTAAAAGCCATACACCTAATACGCTTCCAAATACTATCGAGATCTCGCGTAATGCAACTACGTATGAAGCAGGAGATGCCTTCATTGCAATTAATATCATGAGATATGTAATAAATCCAACCATACCGATTGCGCTGCTGTAAAGCTTGTAATTTGTTATAACATTCTTTGTTTCTTCTTTAAGAGACGTGACCATTATAGGTGCAAGAATGATAGGTGAAATAATAAACATAGTAGACATATAAAATATAGATGGGATATGAGAAACGCTTAGTTTATCTATGATAGAATAACACGAAATGCATAACCCAACTTTACCAGAAAGCTTTACTACTTCAGATTTTTCTAAGCTTCGTAGGTTTTTAAGCGCTGCAAGCATAATACCTGTAACCAATACAAATATTCCAACAAATCCATCGTATCCTATAGATTCTATACCTATTGCAAAGCATATTGTGCAAAACAATAAAACGCCAATCCCCCTAGATACTGGATATATTACAGACATTTCACCAATTTTATATGCGCTTCCAAGAAGGTACAGGTATATTGCATGTACTATACCTGTAGACACAAAGAGTGGGATCCACTTCCAAGAAAAAGACGAGAAATCTGTTAGGTATATTGCAACAGGCGTCATGGTTATACCTGTTACAAGCCATCCAAACCATAAGGTCGCTATCTTGTCAGCAGCAGACGTTTTTGCAAAAAAATTCCAGCTAGCATGTAACATGGCAGAAAGTATTATTAATGCAAAATCGCTTGTGTTCATTCTATACCAATGTAGTGGAGCTAGGCGGAGTCGAACCGCCGACCTTTTGAATGCCATTCAAACGCGCTACCAACTGCGCTATAACCCCTTCAATCATATACTGAGTTTTTATGGATTATCAGCAGAATTGATACTCTTGTCAAATCAAATTGCATCATATTTTAAATATTGCGAATATCACTTTGATGATGCGAGTCTAATATGTCTAGCATAACATGATATCCACACACTAAA
>JAJTIA010000053.1 GCA_021299995.1 Candidatus Jidaibacter sp.
CTTTGATTACATGCTTTTGAGATCCCATAGGAGCGAAAAATAAATTGTCTACTGTAATCGCGCCGTGAGGTTCTGGTAATGACATCCTAACATCTTCTGTGTAGAATTTTTCTATAGAGTCATTGAGACGTTTAAATGATTGTTGAAAGTTTAAAAACCCTTTCCATGAAGATATTGCTTGCTCGAATGGTGCAAGCGCACGACCAGATATAGAAGAGCAGGCTATAATCGCACCCACAGACATCTCATGTTGCAATACAAGATATGCGCCTATTCCTGTTACTAAAATTTGCAAAATCAACCTAAGAAATTTGGTCACCTCAGAGAGAAAACCTTGCCTTGCACTCACAAGAGTTTGTGCATCTTGCACCTTCATGTTCAGGCTCTGCCAGCTTTTATCTACATTAGGCAACAAACCCATTACCTCTATAATTTCGGCATTTCTAGTAGCTTGATCTACCTGCTTCATGCTCGCAATAAAGTACTCGTTTGATGAGTCGTGTAATGGCTTTGTTAAGCGGTCGGACGATATTGCTATGCTAAGCAATATAACACCTCCAATCACTGTCATCACACCCATATAAGGATGTATCATAAATAGCACAACAACAAATATCAAAGCCCAAGGAATATCTAAAATCGAAACTAGTGACGGGCTAGTTAAAAATGTTTTGAGCGATTGAAGATCGCGCAACTGCTGGCTTCCCCCTGCTCCTTTAACAACCAGAGAGGCTTTAACAGCGTTCGCAAACAATTTTGATGATAGCTCCCTCTCAAACCAACTGCCCATCTTGTTCATTGCCAAACTTCTAGCCATTTGTATAAGAGACAACAACAACAGCGCTAGCATTATCACAAGCGTAAGGTACATCAATGTATCTGTATTGCTACTGGATATTACACGATCCAGTACCTGCATAGAATATATTGGGGTTGCAAGCATCAAAATATTCACCAGACAACCAAACAGCAGAGCATATTTAAACATCTGTTTGCACGTAGACAAAGCGTTTTTCAACGGATTTGGCTTATTATTTTTACCATTCTTCAATTGCTCTTTCATATGCTTACAACACTATCATATATTCTAGTATAAATTTTAACTATTACTAAATTATCACTAAACTAGCCCTAATTTTTGCTTCACTTTTGTTAATCCTTTTTTCACTTTTTTCACAGTCATCGCCTTTTTGCTATGCATTTTAACCAACGCCTTATCAAATTTATCAACTGCCTCATCGCAATGCGCTTCTGTAATAATCAATGGCGGTGTAATTCTTAAAACGTTATTAGACGCATACGTAGATAGCAATTTTTCATCTATACAAAACTCTGTCGCAATCGATGCATCAACGTTATCTTTAAGCTTAATACCAGTCATTAAGGCAACACCAGTGATCGAATCAATATAGTCAAAATGTTTTTCTTTTAACTCAAGCAATCTCGTTTTTAGATAAGCACTAACTTTGTTTACATGCGGCAAGAAATTTGTCTCTGTCATCACGTCAAGAACTGAACTTGCAACCGCAACAGCTAATGGATTCCCTCCAAATGTAGAACCATGTGTATGTGGGCTCATCGCCTTACCAACAGCTTCAGTTGCCAAGCATGCAGATACAGGGAACCCTGAGCCAATACCTTTGCCAAGGGCTACTAAATCTGGCTTAACATCATACATTTGGTATGCGAACATATAACCAGTTCTTCCCATACCGCATTGTACTTCATCTAACATCAACAATATACCATTGTCCCTGCATATTTTCTCTATTTCTTTCATAAACCAAGGATCAGCAGCTCTCATACCGCCCTCGCCTTGCACTGGCTCCATGATAATACCAGCTGTCGCATCAGTGATAGCTGCTTTGACTGCAGATATATCATGCCAATGCACTCTATCAAATCCGTCTAATGGTGGCTCGTAACCCTTAATTTTATCCGAGCTACCAGCGCTTATACAAGCCATAGTTCTACCATGGAACGCAGCTTCGAAAGTAATAAATCTATATTTATGCGCCTTACCTTGTGCACTAAAATAACGCCTACCCATTTTGATCATACATTCTACAGCTTCAGCACCAGAATTTGCCATAAACACTGTATCTGCAAAAGCAGAAACTTTGACCAAGCGCTCGCAATACTCAAGAAGACCTGGGATTTTAAATCTGTTAGAAAGATGCCATACCTTTTTAGCCTGATTAGTTAAAGCCTCTATCATCTTAGGATGACAATGCCCTAATGCCAACGCAGCATAGCCCGAAGAAAAATCCAAGTATTTGTTATTATTTTTATCAAACACATATACTCCAAGCGCGTGGGTAAAATCTATTTCACATCTTGTATACAATGGTAATAAAGCTGGTATCATATTTTTATCCTACCTGATAAGACTCTGTATATTATATTATAGTAGATAGTAGATAATTTTTCTATATCATCTATGCAACAAAACTCATTTATTTTATGCGCGGATTCATTTAACAATCCAAATTCTATTACGGGACAATATTTAGAGATATGACGTGCATCAGATGTACCACCATCTGTAGATGTTACAGCTGGTATATTAAGCACCTGTTTGATTGCTATTTTTACTATACCTTCTAAAAACTCAGATCTACTGATAAAGCTTTCAGATTCAGATATAATATTGAGCTCATAATCATCTGAATATTTCTTACATATTTCGTCTACCAATACACGTAGACTTTTACAAGTGTGAATATCAGAAAATCTAATATTAAAAGTTGCAGATGCCTTTTCTGGTATTATGTTTGTGACAAAATTACCTACGTCGATAGAACTCACCTCTAGATTAGATGGAGCAAAATATTCCGACCCTTCATCTAATTTAAGCTCTATCAACTCACTTAAAATCTTAACCAATATATGATTCGGGTTCTTAGCATTTTCAGGGTATGCAACATGCCCCTGGACTCCATTAACATTCAGATTAAAAGTAATGCTACCCCTCCTCCCATTTTTTATCATATCACCAAAAGATTGAGCGCTTGTAGGCTCACCCACAATACAATAATCAAATATTTCACCTGATTCATCTAGATGCTTAAGCATCTTTATAGTACCATTAACACCAGTATCTTCTTCATCAAGCGTTAGCAATATACCGATACTGCCTTGAATATCCTTATTATTAGATACAAATTTCATAGCTGCACTCAAAAATGCAGCAACCGCACCTTTCATATCCACTGCACCACGGCCTATCAACTTACCATCTTGCAGCGTAGGTGTAAATGGGCCATGGGACCAAGCCTTCAACTCCCCAGCCGGCACAACGTCCAAATGCCCAGCAAAACACAATACTGGCTTAGCATTTCCATACACAGCATATAGATTTTTCACATTTTTATAACCATCTTCACAAAACTCTATTTCAGTACATCTAAAACCTAAAGGCTCTAATAAAAATCTAACAAAAGCTATAATCCCAACATCATTTGGTGTCACAGTTGGGAACTTAATAAGTTTTTTAGCAAGCTCAAGAGTAGAGTACATAGATTAAACCTCTCGTAGAATTTCGTTTATACCAACCTTAGACCTAGTTTTCTCATCAACTTTTTTGACAATAATCGCAGCATATGTATGAGTCTTACCATCTGAACCTGCCAAAGAGCCAGGCACCACAACGCTGTATGGAGGAACCGAGCCATGATATATCACCCCAGATTCTCTATCATATATCCTAGTAGACGCACCAATAAACACACCCATAGAAATTACAGAGCCTTCCCCTACAATAACACCTTCTGCAATTTCCGATCTGGCTCCTATAAACACATTATCCTCAATAATCACAGGATTCGCCTGCAATGGCTCTAGCACACCGCCTATTCCTACGCCACCAGAGATATGACAATTCTTACCAATTTGAGCGCAACTTCCAATAGTTGCCCAGGTATCCACCATAGTACCATCGCCAACGTGTGCGCCTATATTAACGAATGATGGCATCAATATGCAGTTTTTCCCAATAAATGCACCGTGTCTAACAACAGAGCCTACAACAGAGCGAAATTGTGCATCTTTAAAATCATCATTATGCCAGTCTGAAGTTTTTAGAGGCACTTTATCATAATATTTTGCACCAAAATCACTCAGCGCATTTGAGGAAGTTTTAAAATAAAGTAAGATTGCCTTCTTTAACCAAGAGTTTACAATCCATAAGCCATCTTTTTTCTCTGCAACTCTTTCCTTGCCTGTATCAAGGATTTTTATTGCATTGCGAATAGAGTCCTTCTCAATATCGTCTGCAACACCATTAGATGCTAGCTTCTCCCATATCTTCTCTATTTCATTTCTCATACACAATTCGCCTAGACTTCACACCTTAAAAGTTATACATTCGATACTAATAACTAACAACCCATATTATTAATAAGCGCTTAATATGATTATTACATGCCCTCAATGTTCATCGCAATTTAATGTCAATGACTCGATGATCACACCTACAGGTCGTAAAGTGCAATGCTCTAATTGCGCACATCAATGGCGTGTCTTTTTGTCTACTGAAGGCGAGCCTGTAAACGAAGTAATCATACAGCAAACAATAGAATCAAAAGCACAAGAAACACCTAGTCTTGCCCCTAAAGCAAAGACTTACTCGGCGCACCACAAAGCAAAAACACAATCCTCATTAGCAAATGCTCCATTGCTGAAAAAAACAGCTATTGCAGCATCTTTTCTGGCCCTAATATTATTCCTTGCTATAAATTTCTTGGTACAGCAAGCAGTCATTATAGATTCTATGCCATTTACAAAAAGCATATACTCAGCGCTTGGCTTAATACATGATGAAGGAATCAAGTTGCAGTCAGTTGATTGTAAGGTGAGCGAGGTTTCTGAGCAAGGCTCAGATTTGATAGAGCTGGATGTCAAAGTAGAGTTGATTAATACAGCCAAAACAAATCAAACAATAAGTAATGTAAGATTTTCTGTATACGATAAAGAAAAGAATTTCTTAGGAGACTACACAATCGAATTCAATAAAACTTTATCACCTCAAGAAACAGAATCGATAGAAGGAAGACTAAACAGAATACCTAACAGCGCCATGTTTGCTATAGTTGATATAGGTGGGCCAACAGAAATCAAAATCCGAAATCTGGACTACATCTCTCATCTTGTTGAGAAAGATTAAGTTTATACTAAAAAAAACAACTGACAATATATAAATACTGTTATACAAATATCCCCTAACACGAATTAGCTAGATTGTGAAATGTTATTAGATTGGCTATTTACTAAGGATATTAATACGAAAAACTTAGAAAAAAACATTTCTTCTAGCACCACTCACGTTGCGATCATCCGGATACACAATTTATATCTACTGTCCCTTTCAGTTGGGGAAGCGCCTATAAACAAAGCCTTTAAAAACTTCTCTAATAATCTAAAAAGTGTATTTAACTATGTATGCATAGAACAATTAAGCTACGATTCTTTTATAGTGTTTTTTTCTTCAGACTCTACAACTGTAAGAAGCTCTATGAAAATTGTCACAAAGAAAACGGTTAAATCATCTTTATTAGATAAAAAATCGCCTTTCCGATTAATATTAAAATGTGGCATAGCAGAAGTAGAAGATATAAAAAACTTGAGCCCTTCAATCAAGAATTCATTAGTTTCGCTAAATGCGATAGGAGCAATTGAACACTCCGTAATCTTAGTACATTCAGAAATAAAAGACAAAATAGAAGCCTATAAAGATGAAGCAGCTATGGCCACATACTTTTTGTCTGCATACCGAGATAAAAGATTACAGCTATTTTTTCAGCCAGTTGTCGATGCTAAAACATCAAAAACTGTAAGCTTTGAAGCATTACTTCGTATACGATCTAAAAACAGCGAGATGATTAGCGCTGGCCCGTTCATCCTGATTGCAGAAAAATTGGGCTTCATACACCACATAGATCAATTTGTATTGCGCTGTGCTGCTAAAAAGTTATTAGACGATCCAAGCCTGAAGCTTTCTGTAAACATATCAACCCTAACAATGGAGAACGGAGAATGGCTCCAAACAGCTAAGAAGGCATTCAAAGGGAATAACATAGCGCAGAGACTAACAATCGAGCTTACAGAAACAGCACTACCTCAGGATAATGGGGTAATACTAAAGTTCATACAAAAAGTCAAAGCACTTGGATGTAAAATCGCTATAGACGACTTCGGCTCTGGCAATACATCATTCAAACAGCTGAAGATAGTAAAAGCTGATATACTGAAAATAGATGGCATATTTATTAAAGATATCAATCATAACCCTGATAGCATATTGTTTGTAGACACATTACTAAAGTTTGCACGAGCCCATAATTTAACAACAGTTGCAGAGTTTGTAGAAACAGAAGAAATAGCTAAGACACTACTTAAATTAGGCGTAGATTGTATACAAGGATATTACTTTGGGAAAGCAACAGCTCATACAGAAAGGAGAGAATAATGGAAAATATAAATTGGTATCTATTTTTTAAAAGCTTGCACACTATATCATTCGTTGCTTGGATGGCTGGAATGTTTTACTTACCTAGGCTCTATGTATATCACTGTAGAGCGATACCAAATGGAGAACTAGACACAACATTGCAAATCATGGAGCTAAAACTACTAAGGGTGATTATCAATCCCGCAATGATATTAACTTTCATATTTGGAGTATGTCTAATTTATCAAATTGGGTGGGCCTCACTTTCAGGATGGTTCCATGCAAAACTAACATTAGTACTATTGTTAACTGCTTTTCATATAATGCTGTCAAGATACAGAAAAGATTTTGAGAACAAAAAAAACACCCATTCTGAGAGATTTTTCAGAATAATAAACGAAGTTCCAACAATTATCTTGATAGGAATAGTGTTTTTAGCAATATTAAAGCCATTTTAAACATAAAACAAAAAGCTTGCATTTTCTCATCTTCTCACCAATATAGCTGCTAAGATTTGAACTGAGAAAACAAATGTTTAAAAACATTAGAGTTTTGACCGTAACATTTTCTATTGCGCTTTCTATAATCGTAATTCTTTTGAGCTTTATATTAAAAAATCATTTTTTAGTAGGCCACGTTTCAAAAGCCTTTGAAGAACCATTAGAAAGCCTGATGAAGAATTACAATACATCTGTTTGGGACAGATATTATAATGTTTTAGATTATTTAAGAACAATCGACCAAGATGAGTGGCAAAGCTATCCCCAGTATCTTGGATTCGCTGAAAGCACACGCAAATTTTTTAATATCGACAAAGTCATCAAAAGCACTATCACCATAGATAACCGCACCATAGTGTTTGATAGCAAGCCCAACTTGCATCTTGAAATACACAGCGAGCTTTTTCACGAATTAACTTCTTATATCAAGACAGAAAGCATAGCATTCACATCTAAGATTGTGAACGCTTCATTTGAAGAGAATAGTGTCATAATACATAAAAAAGCCCTCCAAATATCCCTACCAATCAAAGTGAGTAAATCTGCAAGTTCGCCTGTGAATGCTGCTCAAATACACGGAAGAGTTGATATATTTGTTGATTTATCTTATTTCCAGACAAGGCTTAACTACATACAATCGTCTGTCTTATCTTTATTCGCACTCATCATCTTATGCTTTAATATCATCATTCTCATCTTCTCTAAAAAAGTTGAAGAGCTCATAGCACATCAGCAAGAAGCAAGCTCTGAGCTTACAAAGGCCAAATCTATGGCAGAGTCAGAAAGCAAAGCAAAATCTCAATTTCTAGCAAACGTTAGCCATGAGTTACGCACACCTCTTAATGCGATCATTGGATTTTCTGAGATAATACGCTCAGAATCTATGGGCCCTATAAAAAATGAGCAATACAAGGAGTTTGTGAGCGATATACATTCATCAGGAGTTCATTTGTTAAGCCTTATAAACGACATCTTAGATTACTCTAAGGCTGAAGAAAACAAGATGTCCATAATGTTAGAGCCAACCGACCTCACAAAAGTGATCAAGCTATGCCTACGTATGGTAAAACCAAAAGCAGATATAGCGGAAGTGAATTTAATAGACCATGTACCGGCTGAACATATAGTGATACCAGCAGATCAAAAACGTATTAAGCAAGTGCTGCTTAATTTACTCTCAAATGCAGTAAAGTTTACTAAGTCTGGCGGATCTGTTGAGATCTATAGCAGTAAAGATTTAAACAGAAACTTGGTGTCAATAGAGATAAAAGATTCTGGAATTGGTATGGCAGCA
>JAJTIA010000042.1 GCA_021299995.1 Candidatus Jidaibacter sp.
GCTGAGGCTTTAAAACACAATACATCCCTCACTCAGCTGTCTCTAAGGAGTAACAACATAGGTGATGATGGCGCTAAAGCTATTGCTGAGGCTTTAAAACACAATACATCCCTCACTCAGCTGTCTCTAAGGTATAACAAAATAAGTGCTGATGGCTCTAAAGCTCTAGAAAAAGCTATAAAGAATAATGAATATATATGGTATGCAGAGTATTATAATCAATCTCAAGAAATCCAATCTCTTTTGCTTGAAAGACGAAACAATATTAGTCACTTAATAGCAAAATACAAAGCTGGTGAACCTGATATGGAGAAGATAACCAAATTCTCTAAGCAAATTGAGTATTTTTCTATAGAATATAAGTGTTTAACTAGTGAAAAATTGCTTAAATTAAAACAAGATATTGTTGCACATGTACGCAACAAATTGGTTATGAAACTTCCAGCTATCAATACAGATATAGCAGGTTATATTATAAACTATCTTGATTGTAATACCATCAATCAGATGAACATAGCTTGTGATGATAATTTGTATGAGAGAATGCAAATCAAGCAAGAGCCTGAGCTAAAAAGCCAGCAGGCGGAGGCAGAACAGAAACGTATAGAACAAGAGCGTCAAATAGCAAATCTATTAAAAAGAATTTGTGCTGGTGCAATCGCATCTTATGCAACATATAAACTTGCAACCACTTGCTGTGAGGCATACATTAGCGAAACTAGTGCAATGGGCGTATCAATCGTAGCAGGCGTTGTAATTACTTATTTTGCATACACTATGTTGGAAAGCAACGCTGTTACTGCACCGGTTGCTTGAACGCTTGCTTATACCAAAAGCTGTAGCAAAACTTTCTTACTGAAGTATTAATATAGCCTAAAATTGTTTACTTTACTGAGCGAGTGCAATACAATGCAACGCAATTTAAAGCATGCAATCCACCAATGAAAAAGATCTTTACCTTAGCACTATTAATCGCGCTTATTCCTCTTTCTTATTACACATTTTTATACAACAAAGAAAAGACTTGTAACGAACTTAGATATTCATTCGATATCGGTACTGGCGCCATGAAATCTCGTATTGGACTTGTTGACAAATGCAACAATAAAATATTAAAGATTTTTGCAAAGTCCGAACGCCCTACCCGCTTTGAGCAATGCATGGTTATCAATGCTATTGGGGAAAATGAAATCACAGAAGAATGCATGAAGCGTGTTATAGGCGAATTCAAACAACTTGAAAATGACTATAATATGTCATGCCTCACCGAAAAATGTGCTGGTGTTGCAACTGCTTGGGCTAGAAAGGCTGCAAACTCAGATAAGATGATAGAAATGTTCAAGGCTAATGGCTTGCATTTAAAAAAGATACCACAGGAAACCGAAGGCGTACTTTCATTTGAAGCCGTACGTAGCTCTCATCTACTAGATGGAATAGATGATACAAAGCTAGTTGTATGGGATATTGGTGGTGGCAGCTTTCAATTCACAACCCTAGATCAAAATGGTAAAGTTCATGTATACAATGGACCACACGGTATAGAGAGCTTTGAAAAAGAAATCCGAAGAGTTTTTAATTTATCTGCAGACTCAGCATTTCCTTTCTTCTCAAACGAAGTATTAGATAGAGTAATTAATTATGCTGCAAACTCTTATGGCAAACCTATGCAGGATGAGGCACTAATTGCCGCAAAGCTACAAGATCCAGAAGTGATAGTGGTTGCAGTTGGTGGACCGTTTGTTAAAGGATTTAAAGAGCAGATGGATATGCCCCAAGATCTGACGCTCGATGATTTATCGTACGAATTAATGATGTTTGAGAACAAAACAGCACAGGATGTTGCGATACAATATCCGAAATTACCAGAGTCATATAGGGTAACAGCTCAGTCTTCCCTTATACTTATAAAAGCCATAATGATTGGTGCTGTTATCAATAAAGTCAAAATCATGCCTGTTGGCCTCAGTGATTATGTTCTTATAGATAAAGAAGAGTGGGAATAAAACACTATAAACGCAACACAGTTCAAACAATACAGCTGCTGTTAAGATTCTATTAGATGCTGGAGCATCTCCTACCCCTTAGCGCTTATGTATGAAGCTATCAAAACAAAAATATGTTGCGCTAGCACAATCGTATGATCAATTGCAGTAACTTTCGTATCATCTTATGTTTTTTATAAAATCGTACTGCGACGAGATTAAAGCAGATATATTAAGGTACTGCAGTGATGATTAAGGCATTACATCATGGTAGACAAAGCTCTATATCATATAGCTAAATTAGTATAAAAGTGCACAGCTTTTTCATTTCATTCAATGATCTGAAATTATGGGGCTTGTCTGGGCTTGGAGCCTAGAAAATAGCTCTAGCTTATTCTTATAACTATTCTCTTAATGTCCTGCCCTTTTTATAAAGACCTTCCTATATTATTTAGCTAAATGCAAATAATCTTCGCCATTTAGAATTTGCATCGATGTATTTTTCATATCATCACCAACTGGCTCTACTGAACCTTTTAAGCACGCACCTAAAAAATGCTCTGCTATTGCATAGAAAGATTGCTTATTATCTGGCCTTACAAAACCATGCCCTTCATCAGGATATAGCAAGTAAGTCACAGGTATACCTTTTGCTTTCATTGCATCTACAATCTGGTCAGACTCTGCCTGCTTAACGCGTGGATCATTGGCGCCCTGCGCAATAAGCAATGGCTTCTTTATATGATCTACATATTTAATAGGTGAACGCTCACTAAGCTCTAGCATTGCAGCCTCACTCGATGTATCGCCACCCATCTTCTTGCTTAAACTCACCTTAAATGGCTCCCAATATGGCGGTATAGAATCATAAAGCGTTGCCAAGTTAGAAGGACCAACAATATCTACACCGCATGCGAATATGTCTGGTGTCATAGTAAGACCAACTAACGTTGCATATCCTCCATAACTGCCACCAAATATAGCAACCTGATCTTTGGTTGTAACACCATTTGATACAGCCCAATTAACTGCATCTAGCAAATCCTCGTGCATCTTGCGCGACCATTCACCATCACCCATGCGCACAAACTTTTTACCAAAGCCGCTAGAACCACGATAATTCACAGATAGTACAGCATATCCCCTATCAGAAAGCCACTGATGTATAGAGTTGTAACCCCAGTCATCACGAGCCTCTGGACCGCCGTGAACGTAAAGCACTAGTGGAGCAGTATGCTCTGGCCTCAGTGAATCTGATACCTTACCCGCAGCTTTTGGCAATGTTAGGTAAGAAACCATCTTCACACCATCACGTGCATCAATCACAACTGGATGCATCTTATTAAGCTTCAAATCACCAATTCGGCTATTATGCACAAACATAAACTCTGCTTTACCTTTGCTACGGTCATATAGGTAATACGACACGGGCGCATTATCTTTCAGATAGCTCACAACCCATATTGTATCTTCATAAGAGCGAGACGTGATGTTCATCTCACCATCCTCAAGTGCTTGCAAATACTTCATATCCTTTTCAATTGAAGAATCTATCACAACTGTTTTTTGCTTATCGTATGTGTACGAGTAAGATTGAATCTTCTTTGTTTTTGGCTCAAAATCTACGCCATCGATATCCGCTTGATCTGTTTCAGCAATCAGATTTCTCTGTTTTGTTTGTAAATCTATACCATAAAGCGCTGCTGTATCACGACCTTCTGAATCAAACATATATAATGTGCTACCAAGCGAATCTAGTGCTAGTAACCCAGTGTTACTTGTATCTTCAAATGGCACAACCTTGAATTCAACAGCACCTTCTCCACCCAAAAACTGATCAATTTTTTCAGATCCATCCTTAAGAGATTTTGTTGCAAATCTTATATTTAAGGAATCATCCCCTAAAAAGTGAGCATAGCCTTCTGCATTTTCAAAGATTTTATTGCTTTCCCCTGTCCAGATATTGAACTTGTAGACATCGAAAAATCTAGCGTCTCTATCGTTCATAGCTATCAATAATTCATCTTCATGTTTAGGAGAGCCTTTGATTATCATAGCTTTCACGCCTTCTGGTGTAAGCCTCAATATGTCATTTGTAGATAAATTTACACGATAAACAGAGTAGTTCTCATCTCCATCATTGTCTTGCATGTACAAAACATTTTGACCATCGTAAGACCAGGCGTAATTAGTTATACCCCTTCCCTTATCAAATGTAATTGGCTTAGCATTCTTAAAATCATCTATTGGTGCAACGTAAACATTTAGAACACCCTCAAGAGGTGCAACATACGATATATGCTTAGCATCTGGGCTTACTGAAACACCGATTTTATCTGGGTTGCCGAACAACACACTTCTTGGGATCAATTTATCATTTTGCATTTTATTCTCCTTGCTTGAATCATCACATGCACATAGCGAAACTATAGACGCAATAGCTATTAGATTTTTGAAAAAGTTACCTAACATTTAGACCTTAATAATTCGATTGTTTTTTGTACACCGTACAACTTAATAAACGAGCCAAACCTTGGGCCCTGCTCTGCTCCTAAAAGCACTTCATATAAACCTTTAAACCATGCTTTTAAGTCTATTTCAAACTCTTTACCAATTTCGTACACCTTATTTTGCAATTCATCTTGAGTCGCAGAATCGTCAAAAGCTTCTAAAGCATTTGCTAATGCCGACATAGCAGACTTCTCTTTTTCAGTAGCTTCTCTGTACTTTTTGTTTGGCTTGATAAAGTCATGGTAGTAATTTATCGCGCGCTGTATTAACGCATCCAATATTCCGCTTTCATCCTCATCTAAATTAGGCTCGCTGTTCTTGATATATCCACGTATCACGCCTTCATCTTCAGATCCGCATGCGCTCACCAAGTTTATTAGCAATGAATAACTGATAGAAAAATTTATCTTTGGAGGATGCCCCTGATGTATATGATACACAGGATTTTCATAACGCTTTACAACTTCTTCTGTTGCATGGTACGAGCGCAAATAGTGCAAATATTCATCCACGCATTTTGGTATCACGTCGAAATACAAGCGCTTTGCTTTTTTTGGCGAAAGATACATGAAATAGGCTAAGCTTTCAGCTGTTGCGTATTTCAACCATTCGTCGATTGTAATACCATTACCCTTTGTTTTCGATATTTTTTGCCCCTTCTCATCCAAGAATAGCTCATAGAATGTTTGATATGGCCCCTTCCCACCTATCGCTCTACAAATTTTTGTATATATTGGACCATTTACAAGATGGTCTTTTCCATAAATCTCAAAATCCACATCAAATGCAGCCCAGCGCATCCCAAAATCTGGTTTCCATTGCAACTTCGTTTTACCGTTTGTCACTTCTGATGTGATAGTTTTCCCAGATTTATTTTGATACGTTATAGTGTAATTTTGCTTATCAACATTTGTTACTGAAACTTGCAACACCTCTCCACTTTCTGGATCTACAGGCAAAAATGGACTATATGTTTGTTGCCTCTCCTCACCTAATGTTGGAAGCATGATATCCATGATCTTTGCATAACTATCTATCACATTATGCAACATCTCATTAAATGTACCGTTCACATAACAGTCTGTAGCACTTAAAAATTCATATTTAAAACCAAATGTATCCAAGAATGTACGCAAACGATAGTTCATGTGATGCCCATAGCTCTCATGCGTACCGAATGGATCTGGCACCTTTGTTAGCGGCAAACCAATATATTGCTTAAAGTTCTCAGGGTTAGGTATCACGTCTGGCACCTTACGCATTCCGTCCATGTCATCTGATACGCAATACAAGCGAGTTGGGATATCTGGATACATCTTATTAAATGCATCTTTTACCATGATAGTACGCACTACCTCACCAAATGTACCAATATGTGGAAAACCTGATGGCCCATACCCAGTTTCA
>JAJTIA010000026.1 GCA_021299995.1 Candidatus Jidaibacter sp.
GGCTGACTGGCTTGAGCATAGCTGGGCTAATATGGAAATGGCTGACATCAATAGAAAAGAAGCATTGACTGGCTGTGATGTGAAGTTGCTTAAATCATTGGGCGATAAAATTGCAACAACGCCTTCTACTTTTAACATTAATCCAAAAATTGCAAAGCAGCTTGAAGCTAAAAAGCAAATGATGCAAAATGGGCAAGATCTTGACTGGTCTATGGGTGAAGCTTTGGCGTTTGCTACATTGCTTAATGATGGCTACAATGTGAGAATCACAGGGCAAGATGCTAAGCGCGGTACTTTCTCGCACAGGCATGCTGTGCTGTTTGATCAAAAAACAGAGCAAGAATATACGCCACTTAACAACATAGATCCTGCCCAAAAAGGATTTATCGAAATTGCGAACAGTAACCTATCTGAATTTGGTGTTCTTGGATTTGAATATGGCTACAGCTTTACTGATCCTAATACTCTTACAATTTGGGAGGCTCAGTTTGGTGATTTTGCCAATGGTGCGCAAGTTATGATCGATCAATACATCGCCTCAGGTGAAGCTAAATGGCTAAGAATGAACGGCCTTGTTATGTTGTTGCCTCATGGATTTGAAGGTCAAGGGCCTGAGCATAGTTCTGCTAGACTTGAGAGATTCTTGCAGCTTTGTGCGCGTGATAATATGCAGGTTTTAAACTGTACAACGCCTGCATCTATTTACCATGCGTTGAGAAGACAGATGCATCGTAACTTTAGAAAGCCTTTAATTGTGATGTCTCCAAAGTCATTGTTGCGTCATAAGCTCGCGGTATCTGAGTTAAAAGATTTTGCAGAAGGCACCTCGTTCCAGCTAGTGATCCCTGAATCTAAAAGCCTGGATAATGCAAAGGTTAAGAAGGTGATATTATGTTCTGGTAAGGTGTATTACGACCTGTATGAAAAACGTGAAGAATTGAAGCGCGATGATATAGCGATTGTTAGGTTGGAGCAATTGTATCCATTCCCTAAAAAGTCTATTGCTATTGAGCTTGCAAAATATGCTAATGCACAAATTATATGGTGTCAGGAAGAGCATGAAAATATGGGCGCATTCTACTTTGTAGAGCCTAGACTAGAGCGTGTTCTTAAGACGATTGGGCATAAATGTGATCGCCCTTGGTATATAGGCCGTAAAAGAGCTCCTTCACCTGCTGTTGGATATATGAAGTTACATGTTGCTGAGCTTGCAGCAATTATGGAAGAAGTATTTGGTTAATTTAAATAAGATAATTTTGGAGTAGAAATGTCAGTAAATATAGTAGTACCACCTCTTGGAGAATCTGTTTCGGAAGCTGTGATTGCTAAATGGCACAAAGCCGCTGGTGATCAAGTAAGAGTTGATGAGTTGCTTGTTGAACTAGAAACGGACAAGGTAACTCTAGAGGTGAACGCACCCGCATCCGGCACAATAGAGCAGATCGCTTTCCCAGAAGGTTCTTCTGTCACTGTTGGTGCAATCTTGGGTGGAATTAAAGAAGGTGCTGTATCTGCTGGGCCTGCACAACCTACTGCAGCTCCTGCTGTTGCTCCTGTTGCTCTTTCTCAAGTTGCGCAAGCCGGTGTTATTGCGTCCCCTGCTGCTTCTAAAATAGCTGCTGATAAAGGTGTTGATATTGCATCAATTTCTGGTTCGGGCAAAGATGGAAGAGTGACAAAAGGTGATGTATTATCTCCAGTAGCTAGCGCACCACGTGCTGAAAATGCAGTGAGAGAGCAAAGAGTTAAGATGTCTAAGCTTCGTAAGACAATTGCTGAAAGATTAAAGCAATCCCAAAACACCGCTGCTATTCTCACAACATTCAACGAAGTGGATATGAGTGATATCTTCAGAATACGTAAGCAATACCAAGATAACTTCGTTGAAAAGCATGGTGTAAAATTGGGCTTTATGTCTTTCTTCATTAAAGCTGCTATCAAAGCGTTAAGAGACCTGCCAGCTGTGAACGCTGAGATTTCTGGTGACGAAATTATCTACAAAAACTACTATGATATGGGTATTGCTGTTGGTACAGAGCAAGGGCTTGTTGTACCTGTGTTGCGTGATGCAGATCAGCTATCATTTGCTGATGTGGAAAAAGGTATTGCAGGTTTAGGTAAAAAAGCTAAAGACGGCAAATTATCTATGGCTGATATGTCTGGTGCTACGTTTACAATCACAAACGGTGGTATCTATGGTTCTATGCTTTCTACGCCAATCATCAACCCTCCACAATCTGGTATTTTAGGCATGCATAATATCATAGAGCGTCCTGTTGCTATAAATGGTAAAGTGGAAATTAGACCTATGATGTACATAGCTCTGTCTTACGATCATAGAATTATTGATGGTAAAGAAGCTGTGACTTTCCTTGTTAAGATTAAGCAGTTAATAGAGCAGCCTGAAAAATTGTTGTTTGATCTATAGTAATAAAAATTTTGTGGAATAAGAGATATGACAGAATCTAATGTTTTTGATGTAGTAATTATTGGCGGTGGCCCAGGTGGATATGTAGCAGCAATTAAAGCTGGGCAACTTGGTCTGAAAGTGGCGTGTGTGGAGAAAAGAGGAAGATTGGGAGGGACATGCTTAAACGTTGGCTGTATCCCTTCTAAGTCTTTACTAAATTCCTCCCACAAATATGAAGAAGCATCTAAACACATGGCAGATCATGGTATAGAAATTGCTTCTGTTAAGTTAAATCTTGCCAAGATGATGGAGCGCAAAAACAATGTGATTAGCTCATTAGGTGGTGGCATAGAAATGCTATTTAAGAAAAATAAAGTTTCTTATTTGATTGGCGAAGGTAGCTTTAAGTCTGCTAACGAGATTACGGTTAAAACAAAAGATGGTGAGCAAGTTCTAACAACAAAGAATACAATAATCGCAACAGGCTCTGATATCATGAGAATTCCTAACATCGAGATTGATGAAAAAGTGATAGTGTCTTCAACTGGCGCGCTCGAACTTGAAAAAGTTCCAGGCTCTATGCTCGTGATAGGCGGTGGTGTTATTGGTTTAGAGATGGGCTCTGTATGGAGTCGTCTTGGTGCTAAAGTCACTGTTGTAGAATATGGAGATGCGATAATATCTACTATGGATGCAGATGTTTCTAAAGAGTTCAAAAAGATTCTTGAGAAGCAAGGTTTGAGCTTTAAATTATCGACAAAAGTTGTGTCTGCTCAAAAAGGCAAAAAGGGTGTGGATGTTTCGTTCGAGTCGGTTGCAGATAAGTCTGTCACAAACGAAAACTTTGATGTTGTTTTAGTATGTATTGGTAGAAAAGCTTATACAGATGGATTAAACCTAGCTGCTGTTAATCTGCAGACAGATCCTCGTGGCAAAATCCAAGTGTCTGCTAATTTTGAAACTGCTGTAAAAGGGGTGTATGCGATTGGTGACGTGATAGATGGCCCTATGCTCGCACACAAAGCAGAAGAAGAAGGTGTTGCAGCGGTTGAGATTATAGCAGGCCAGCATGGGCACGTTAACTATGCAGCAATACCAGGTATTGTATATACTCATCCAGAAGTTGCTTCTGTTGGTAAAACAGAGAAAGAAGCAAAAGAAGCTGGTATCGATTATGCAGTTGGTAAGTTTCCTTTCTTGGCTAATAGCCGTGCTAAAACAAATGGTGAGACAGATGGCTTTGTGAAGATCATCACAAATAAGCAAACAGATGAAATTATTGGCGCTCAGATAATTGGTTCAAATGCGGGTGAGCTCATACAAGAGATTGTGCTAGGTATGGAGTTTAAAGCTGCTGCTGAAGATATAGCAAGAACCTCTCATGGGCATCCTGGGCTTTCTGAAGCTGTAAAGGAAGCGGCTATGGCTGCCTACTTTAAGCCTATACATATGTAGTTTTTTTGATATAATCGC
The DNA here is from genome assembly GCA_021299995.1 of Candidatus Jidaibacter sp. Lineage (GTDB taxonomy): Bacteria > Pseudomonadota > Alphaproteobacteria > Rickettsiales > Midichloriaceae > JAJTIA01. Next base: position 3,884 of record JAJTIA010000026.1, read on the forward strand.
TATCAAAATTAATATCAAGGTTTAAAATGACATTACCTTTATCAGTTATTAAAGATTTAGATAGAGCTATTGAGCTTGTGAACAACATAGATTTGGAAACAATACGATTGCAAAAAAGAGCTTGTGATTTAATCAATAAAAGTAAGTTTACAGAGCTGCTTAAAGAATTTGAATGGCATGCAAATGTTTCGAGTGTCATATCAGTAATAACATTAGCAGATCACCAAGAGATAAAAGAACTAGCTGTAAAGGAAGCAGTTTCAGATTTTATAAAAGAAATATCCCATTTGATGTTTTATCTAGACGAGAAGCTTGATACTACAGAATTAGATACACTATTTTCTAAATATGAAGATTCAATATATGAATCTGAGATAGATGATTATCTTGATGATAAAGTCTTTTATAATGATTGTAAATTTATTACAAATATAACAATGGATAGAGCGGATATATCTATAAAGCACTCTGGTGTTTTGTGCGACGAAGTTCTGATTTCGGGTCAATTTGATTACGCCTCTCTAGAAAGCTGGATCAATGAACACACTCTAGTGCAAGATGGGCATTTAGTGTTTGTTGAATAGCGAAGCCATTACAATCTATTTATTTCTTTCCAAGCCTGTTAAACCTAAGATTTTGCGCTAATGCAGTTTTTTGTGTTGTATTTGCGAGAATTTTTCTATATAATTCCGTAAAATATTCATATTATAGGTTTAAAATGGCATTATCATTCGGGTTAAAAAAAGAGCTAGATAGAGGTCTAGAGTTAGGGCATAAACTTGATCTTGAGTTGATCCAGCAGCATAAAGATGCTTGTGTTTTAATTAACTCTAATAATTTTGATGAATTACATGCAAGATTTAAATGGCAGCATGCTGTCTCGGACTTGATTTATAAAATTTCTGTCGCTAATGGAGAGCCGGAAGCTGCACGTATAGCGGCTATTCAAGAAGCATGTGTTATGTACCAGACTAAGATTGCTGAGTGGGTTTGTAACTTACATGAGACATTTGATACTTCGGAAATGTTCGATATTTTAATCAATGCTGTAGTTCAATATCAACCCTCTGAAGATGAGCTATATGAGATTGATAGGTATATTGAAGAAAATGATAAATATGATTGGAACTTTAATTTTGAGTTTAAAAAAGAAGATGGTGTGTTGCCAGTAGCTTTAAAATTAGAGCATTTGAGTAAAAAATCAGAGTCTGTAATAATCGAGGCGAGATTCGATAATGCTGCTGTAGAAGATTGGTTGGTGGGCCACACTCTAGTACAAGATGGTCACTTAGTGTTCGTTGAATAAGGGTAAATTTTAGTCAATAAAAAAAGCCGGTTTCTTGTAAAAAGAACAGGATTTTTGTTTGTTATGCAACCACTTCGTTTCCTATTGTTTCTGATTGATCTGCAACAAGATTTGCAGGTTCAACATGTATTTCTGTAACAGTGGTGCTTGGGGCTGGCTCGCTTGGTAATGCAATTTCAAGTATTGCGTAAAAAACATTAATAAGATTTGCCATGCTAAATTCTCCCCAAAGTGTTGAGCAAGCCTTGTAAAATTTGCTTTCTTGAGCATGCTCCATATCTTGATCTACTTTGTTTTCAATAGCATCTATCAGATCTTTGCCTTCTTGAGCTAGTTCAGGAAGATCTGTTGATATTGTGCTTAAGCTTTGCAGCATTACTCCAGCTTCATCTGCAGTAATTTTGCCATCTGCTAAAGCTGATTGTATTTTTTCAATAGAATCGTAAATTTCTTTAGCTTCTGTTATTATTTCATTTGAGTTATTCGACATACCTGCCTCCTTAAAATTATAGATTTGACCATACTGGCCTTATCAATTAGAGTCAAATTGTAAGAATGATTTTAATATTAAGCTTAAACGTTATGAAAGGTATAAAGAAGCATCTTTATTTTTTTAGCAAAGAATTTTGTGAAGGAGATGCGGGAATGAAGAATATTATTGGTGGTAAAGGTGCAAATTTAGCGGAGATGGCTTCGCATGGATTGCCTGTGCCCCCAGGGTTCACAATCTCTACAGATGCATGCATGGATTTTTATAAGAATGGTAAGCAGATGTCGGAATCTCTATTAAATGAGATTGACCGATATTTAGAGCGTCTTGAATTATGCTTAGGGCAGAAATTTGGTGATGTGAAAGAGCCTCTTTTAATATCTGTGCGCTCTGGTGCGCGAGCTTCTATGCCTGGCATGATGGATACTATCCTGAATATTGGATTGAACGATGAGACTGTAGAAGGACTTTGGCAGAAGTCTGGTAACAAATGGTTTGCTTATGACTCTTACAGACGTCTGTTTGAGATGTATGGAGATGTTGTAGCATGCATAAATAGGGAGCACTTTGCCAAGATCTTAGAACGGCATAAAAAGAACGAGTTTTTAGCTGATGAGCGCGACTTTTCTATTGATCAAATAAAAGCTATAATCGAAGAATATAAGCAGCTTTTTCATGCAAATAATCAAAAATTTCCGCAAGACGTTAAAGGTCAATTAACTTCTGCGATACGTGCTGTTTTTGAATCCTGGATGAATGAGCGCGCTATCAAGTATAGAAAAATTAATGGGATACCAGAAGATTGGGGCACTGCTGTCAATATTCAGTCGATGGTGTTCGGTAACTTTGGCGACACCTCTGGTACAGGTGTGTGTTTTACTAGAAATCCATCGACAGGGGTAAAAGATATATTCGGTGAGTATCTTATTAATGCACAGGGAGAAGATGTGGTGGCCGGTACACATACCCCGGCGCAAATCACAAATAAAGGTAAAGAAGAGAATTTCTCAGACAGCATGTCGTTGGAAGAGCGTATGCCAGATGTATTTGATGACCTTGTTAAGTATTGTGTTCTGTTAGAGAAGCATTTTAAAGATATGCAGGATATCGAATTTACTATACAAGAAAACAAGCTCTATTTGCTTCAGACGCGCAACGGTAAGCGTAGTGCAGAAGCCGCTGTCAAGATAGCTAGGGATATGCATGATGAAGGTCTGATTACAAAACAAGACGCAATATTACGTATTACGCCAGATCAAATAAACAATTTACTTCATCCACGTATTGATTTGGATACGTCTTTAACACTTACTCTGCTTACAAAAGGCTTGCCCGCATCTCCAGGGGCTGGCTCTGGTACTGTTGTGTTTTCGCCTTATGAAGCAGAGGAGCTTGGTAAGATAAAAAAAGTGATTTTGGTCCGAAAAGATACTAGTCCTGAAGATATAGGTGGCATGCACTCTGCCCAAGGTATACTTACTACGAAGGGAGGCATGACATCACATGCTGCAGTTGTTGCAAGAGGAATGGGTAAGCCTTGTATTGTGGGTGCTGGCCAAATTGAAATAGATGAAGAGAGTCATTTTATGAAGATAGGTGGCCACACAATTAAAGAAGGTGATAGTATCACTCTTAATGGTTCAACAGGTGAGGTGATTTTAGGTGAAGTGAAAACTACAGTGCCAGATGTAACAGGAGATCTTAAGGAGATATTATCTTGGTGTGCAGAATTTAAGAGGTTGGGAATAAGAGCGAATGCAGACACCCCAGCAGATGCAGCTGCGGCAATTAGATTTGGTGCCCAAGGAATAGGGCTGTGCAGAACAGAGCATATGTTTTTTGCAGAAGAGCGGATATTCCAAATGCGTAGACTCATAATTTCACATGATCCAGCAGAGCAAATGAATGCTATTGAAGAATTGGGAAAGTATCAGAGGCATGACTTTAAAAAGATCTTTGATGTAATAGATGGGCTGCCTACCACAATAAGGTTGTTAGATCCTCCATTACACGAATTTCTACCATTGCAAGATTCAGATATCACGTCTCTTGCAAGCAAGCTAGGTATGCAAGAATGGCATCTTAGAAATAGGATAGACTCTCTTAAGGAGCAAAATCCAATGCTAGGGCATAGAGGATGTAGGCTTGGCATAAGCAATCCAGACATATATAAGATGCAGGTGCGTGCGATTTTTGAAGCTGCTTGTGAGTCTTATAAGATGCCAATGCTAGAAATCATGATACCATTGGTTCAGAGTGAACAAGAATTGCTATTCCTAAAAGATATATTGACAAGAGAGATAGATGATGTAATGGCCCGCAATAAAAGGGATGTGAAATATCTGTTTGGTACGATGATAGAGCTACCAAGAGCTGCGATAATATCAGATAAACTTGCTGAGATATCAGACTTTTTTA
>JAJTIA010000088.1 GCA_021299995.1 Candidatus Jidaibacter sp.
TCTCTTCATCTGGTACAAATGAGATTTTTGTGCCGTGCACAAGGTATTTCATATCCTCTAGCGATTCTGACTGCTTAAACCCACGAGAATATTCCTGATGGAAGCGTTTACGTTTTTGTGTGACTGTTACTTCTAGAGATTTTGATAGTGCATTTACAACAGAGAGACCAACTCCATGAAGACCACCTGATGTGGTATAGCTTTTGTTTGAAAATTTACCACCCGAGTGCAGGGTTGTAAGCACTATCTCCAATGCAGATTTATCGGGGAATTTTGGGTGCTTGTCTATTGGGATCCCGCGGCCGTTATCTTCTATTGTTATGCGATTTGCAAAATCGAGTGTAACTTTTATTATATCTGCATGCCCTGCAACCGCTTCATCCATCGAGTTATCAAAGATCTCTGCTATCAAATGGTGCATCGCTTTATTGTCTGTGCCACCAATATACATGCCAGGCCTTTTGCGTACTGGCTCTAGACCTTCCAGAATTTCAATCTCGTCCGCCGAATATGATTTATCCTCGGTTGTATGATCCTTTAAAACACTCATCTTGCACATTTCTAATTACATCTGGCCACAGTGTACTAAAAAAACTATTAATTTAAAAGCACAAGCTATTGAAGTTATAAAATTCTACATTTATAACTCATGGTAAGGGTTGTTTTTATGTTAAAACAGAACTAACAATATTGCTTAAAACAGATATATATAAGGATTTTTGATGGCTATAGAAATTTTGATGCCTGCACTTTCTCCAACTATGACAGAAGGTAACTTGCTAAAATGGCATAAAAAAGAGGGCGATAAAATTAAATCTGGTGAGGTGATAGCAGAGATTGAGACTGATAAAGCTGTGATGGAAGTAGAATCTGCCGATTCTGGTGTGCTAGGTAAAATAGTTGTACCAGAGAAGACCAAGGCTGTTAAAGTGAATCAACTCATTGGTGTGTTGCTTGGTGCAAAAGATTCTAATGATGCAGTGGATGCAATAGTTAAAAAGCATGCATCAGTAGGTGGTGCTAAAAATAATGAGCAAAAAGCAGAAGAGCCTATACAACAGATGATTGTAGAAAAACCTGTGCAACACTCTAATTTACCGCAAGCTCAGCCTATGGCACAGGACAATAATTCTAGAAAAAAAATATCACCACTTGCTAAGCGCATTGCGCATCAAAATAACGTTGATATATCTTATATACAAGGATCTGGACCAAATGGCAGGATTGTAAAAAATGATGTGATGCAGAGCCAAGCCTCAGGTGTGAGGGGTAGAGCAGCACAAGAATATAACGTTGTTGAGGCATCTCAAATACGTACCGTGATTGCAAAACGTCTGGTAGAAGCAAAGCAGACTATTCCTCATTTTTATTTGACTATGGAATGTGATGTTGCAGACCTATTGAAGGCGCGTGAAGCAATAAATAAGCATGCTAATATAGTGGAAGGTAAACCATCTTATAAAGTATCTGTAAATGATTTTGTTATAAAAGCTGTAGCAGAAGCTATGAAAAGGGTGCCAGCTGTCAACTCTTCATGGATTGATGGTGCAATATGGAGCTATAATAACATAGATGTATCTGTAGCTGTTTCTATAGAAAATGGTTTGATCACGCCTATTATACAGAATGCGGATCAGAAAAGCATCATATCTATCTCGCGTGAGATGAAATCTTTAGCAGAGCGAGCAAAAAATAATGGGCTAAAACCTCAGGAGTTTCAAGGTGGCGGTTTTACAATATCAAATCTTGGAATGTATGGCGTTAAGGAGTTCCAAGCTATAATAAATCCACCTCAATCTAGCATATTAGCAGTAGGTACTATAGAGGAAAAGCCAGTTGTCAGAGATTCTGAACTACAGATTGCACCTATTATGACGCTTTCTATATCTAGTGACCACAGAGTTGTTGATGGAGTGGTTGCTGCTCAGTTTATGAGTGAGCTGAAAGGGTTGCTAGAGAATCCAATAATGATGTTTGTTGGAAATTTATATTAGAGGTTTGTAATGCAGGAACAGTTCGATGTTGTAATAATAGGTGGTGGTCCAGGTGGTTATGTGGCTGCGATAAGAGCGGCTCAGCTTAAGATGAAAGTAGCACTCATAGAAAAAGAGCATTTGGGTGGTATCTGCTTAAACTGGGGCTGTATTCCTACTAAAGCATTGCTAAAAGTTTCTGAAATGTACCATGCTATGAAGCATTGCGATGTGTTTGGTTTGAGTGTTAAAGACGCTTCTTTTGATATGAAAAAGGTGGTGGAGTACTCTCGTTCAGTCTCCGAAAAGCTTCAAAGCGGTGTCACATCATTGATGAAGAAGAACGGCGTGACTGTATTTAGAGGTTTTGGTAGATTGATGGGATCTGGTAAGGTTGCAATTGATGGTGAGAAAGCATATGTTTTGGCGGCTAAAAATATCATACTAGCAACTGGTGCGCGCCCTCGTGAAATAACAGCACTTAACATAGATGGCAAAAATGTGTGGAATTATAAGCATGCACTTATGCCAGGTGCTCTTCCTAAGAAGCTACTAGTAGTTGGAAGCGGTGCTATAGGTGTAGAGTTTGCTAGTTTTTATAGTGCGATGGGCTCAGATGTTACAATATGCGAGGTTGGAGGGCGCATCATGTCTAATGAAGATGAAGAAGTATCTGCATTAGCGCATAAGTGCTTTGAAAGGCGTGGAATCAAAATCCTCACAAAAACTGAAGTTTTAGGTACGACAAGCAGTAGCTCCATGGTTGAAGTGAAAATAAGAAATTCTGATGGAGATGTAATAAAAGAAAAGTTTGATAAGGTAATAAGTGCGGTTGGAATTGTTGCGAATTTAGAAAATATAGGGTTAGAAAAAACCAAAGCTAAGGTTGAAAAAGGTGTGATGAAGGTGGATAAATATTTGCGCACCGATGAACCTAACCTTTATGCAATTGGTGATGTTGCAGCTGCACCGTGGCTTGCTCATAAAGCATCCCATGAGGGCGTTGTAGCTGTTGAGCATATGGCGGGATTAAAGCCGCATCCAATAAATCAGTTGAACATACCCGCATGTACATACACAATGCCGCAAATTGCAAGTATTGGCCTTACTGAAGCTAAGGCAAAAGAGCAGGGCCATGCAATCAAGATTGGTAAGTTTCCACTATATGCTAATGGCAAAGCGATCGCGATTCATGAGACAGATGGATTCATAAAAACTGTTATGGATACCAAAACAGGGGAGCTTCTTGGTGCGCACATGATAGGTGCAGAGGTTACAGAGATGATTCAAGGGCTTGCGATTGCTAAGACTTTAGAAGCAACAGAGGCAGAGCTTATACACACTATTTTCCCTCATCCAACTGTATCCGAATCAATACATGAATCTGTTTTAGATGTCTTTAATAGAGCTATACATATCTAAATTGTTTTGTAATATATTTCTGTGTAAATTACAGAGGTATTTAATATGATTGAAAAGTATTTAGAGCGGTTCAGGGTAAATGATGAAGCTTTTAAGGAAATGCATTTGAATTTGTTTGAGGCAACCATAGCTGTAATATCAGATATTACACAATTATTGCCAAGCAATACAAATATTAAAGTGTTAGATTTGCATCATAATGAAATAGATGATGATTGTGTAGAAGCTTTGTCTAAAGCTTTAAAAAAGAACAAGTCTGTTGAATATGTTGATCTCAGTAATAATCAGATCACAGAAACAGGTATAGATGCGATAGTTGATTTGCTTAAGGCTAACAAAAATATCACAAAATTAAAAATTGGAAAAAACTACTTAGGAAGTAGAGGTATTGAAAAGCTTTCAAGTGTTTTAGAAACCAGCGCTCTTACTTCACTTGATATATCATATGTACATATGAAGGACGATAATGGTATTAATGCACTCGCAAATGTATTGAATAAGACAAGATTGATATCTTTAAACATCAGCCACAATAAGATCAGAGCAGATGGGGCACGTATGCTTGCAGGAGTTCTTGAATCCAATACATCGCTACGTAAAATCAACTTATCTAATAATGCCTTATGCTCATGTGGTATTGGATGTGTTAAAAAAGCGTTGAGCACTGCAACTATTTATTCAGTTAAAATGTGCAAAAATGCATCTACAACGGCGGAGGTTGAAATGATAGACGAAGCTGTTTTTGAAAACCCTGATATTTTATATGCTTCATATGAAGATATGGCACAAAAAGTATCTGAGGAGCTAGAAACAAGACGGTATGATTTAAGGAAAATTCTATGTCACTTGAATAATGGAGAAGAATTAGAGCTGCGTTTAGAATGTTTATCTAAAGATAGTAGAATGATTGAATTCTTTGCTAAAAAAGAAGGTTTTGTTATAAACCCAAGAAAAAATTGTGGAGTTGTAGTTTAGATATCTAAGGCAAAAGAGCATTTAAGCTACAGATGGGCTCACAGATCTGTTTTCTTATATGCAACATAAGATATTGCAGCACCTGCTAAGATTGACATGCCAATTGCACTAGTTTCGCTAATGTATGCCTCACAGAAAGTGGTTGCAAGTTTATATGTTCCATAAGATACGATTTCACCAACACTAATTCCTTTTAATAGATTTGTAGTTTAACGTTCTTGCTCAGCCTCTTTTGCTCAGATTCCAAGGGCTCTTGGCTCAGCCTTGAGTGCTGCCTCCAGCTGTTGCATTTTTAGCTCAGCCTCTTGCTTGATTTGCATTATCACATATAAATTATTATCACAAGCGATGTTAATCTGTGTGATGGTATGAAAATCAAGATAGTTTATAATACAATCTGCTACATCTGGAATGAGAGATGGCAGTTTTTTAACCAATTTGTTGCTTACATATGCAACAATATCTTGTTTTAATTTAAGCAATTCTTCACCAGTGAAACGCTGATATGCTATAGAAAAATACTCAATTTGCTTAGAGAATTTGGTTATCTTATCCATATCAGGTTTACCAGCTGTGTATTTTGTTATTAACTGATGAATATTCTTCTGTCTTTCAAACAAAAGATCTTTAATTTCTTGAGATTGATTCTCATACTGTGCATAGCATATATATTCATTATTTTTTATCGCTTCATCTAGAGTTTTCGCGCCAACAGGGCCTATGTTTTTACTCCCCAATAGAGACAGCTCAGTAAGAGATTTATTTCTTTTTAAAGCCTCAGCAATATATTGAGCGCCAACAGGGCCTATGTTGTTATTACTTAGATCGAGCATAGTAAGCGATGTATTTATCTCTAAAGCCTCAGCAATTTCTTTAGCTCCATCATCAGATATGTTGTTAAGAGCTAAATAGAGCTTAATAAGCGATGTATTTATCTTTAGAGCATCAGCAATATCTTTAGCACCAGCATCACCTATGTTGTTATTACTTAGATCGAGCATAGTAAGCGATGTATTTGTTTTCAAAGCTTCAGCCAAAGCTATAGCGCCAACAGGATTGATAGAGTTATCGTATAGGTCAAGCGTAACAAGAGATTTATTTCTTTTTAAAGCCTCAGCAATATATTGAGCGCCAGCATCACCTATGTTGTTCTCAGTTAAATAGAGCCTAATAAGCGATGTATTGTGTTTTAAATCCTCAGCAATAGCTTGAGCGTCATCAGCATCTCTGTTGTGATTACTTAGATCGAGCATAGTAAGCCCTGCGTTGTTGTCTTTTAAGGATCTTATATATGCTTCTAACATCTTAAAGATGTAATTTATTCATTTGGTCTCCAATTATAACAAAAATACGATTTGATTCAATAAAAACCTTGCATATAGCTGATTTATCTTAATATTGACATACTCTCCAGACATAATTGGTAAGAGGTAAGTAGAATGAGTGCTTCAAGCCACATAAGTGTATCTGAACCCTGCATTATTAACTCTTTAAACAAATCTATACCCCATCTAAAGTAAGATATTCTATATATTTGTACTTACTTGTGGTACTGCTATATATAGCTAAAGTAGTATAAAATGATACACCTTTGTTATTCCCTGCCACCTTATTGTCATTCCCGCTGAGGTGGTAATCTAGAAAAGTATAGAAGCTGGATTCCCGTTTTGACGGGAATGACATAGAGGGATGCGAAGATTGAATATATACCTAAAACAGTATAAAAGTAGTGCGGACAGTTGAATTTGTCTATATAAAACAATGTATGCATAATCGTTTTGCCCCGCTTGTCTTAGCTGCAGTGTCGCCACACCAGGATATGCCATCTGAAACTATACATAATATTCGTACCACTTTTATACCAGATTACCTATACCTCTTTGATCACAATATCAACTATATATTTTATCTCTTGGTATTACATTAACGTACCTGTCTGGGAGTATAAAATATTAAACGTGCTAAGATTGATATACTTTTGTGAGCCTTTGAGAAAATTTATGGCTGCACCCAAGACTACATAAACCACAATTTAACAGATCTGATCACCTACTATTTGGAGGTTATGCAACAATTTTATCTATTAGTTTAGCGTGGTTTAATATTAGATATAGATTGCCGTCTTTTGTATATATGCCAGAGCTTATCTCATCCCATGCGCTGGACAGATGCCCAGGATTGCCTTTTATATTATCCATCTCAAGATCTGTAATGCTAACTATTTGATCTACAGTTAGGCTATAATCTTCATCGCCATTTTTAATAACAATCAGCATGTGAGGCTTTGATAAGTCTGTACGCTGTAGACCTAGTATTATTCTAGTATCTAGGCATGTCACTATTCTACCACGCAAGTCATGTAGACCTAAAACAAAGTTATTTGAAAGAGGCACTGAAGTGATTTTATTGCTGTTCAAAATATCTATTATATGCTCAGAGGTTAGGGCAAAGTAATGTTCGTCTATTTGAAATAGCACGTGCTTTATGTGTGCGTTGTCGTTAATTGCTTCTGTCATGCTACTAACTCATTGATTGTTTCTACTAGTTTGTCTTGGTGGGTTTTTGGTATATATGCATCAAATAACTGTAATTTTTGACCTCTTTTTGAAGCTTCTTCTTCATTGAATGCTGAGAGTGCTATGACAGGTATCTTACTTCGTCTTTCATCCTCTTTTATGATTTTTACAAGATCCGCACCAGTTAATCCAGGCATTTGCAAATCTGTGATCACTACTGATATATCGGCATGCTGATCTAGTAGTTTGAGAGCGTTTTCTACGGAATCGGCAACTGATACCTTGTAGCCAGCTGATGACAATACAGGAGGGATAAACTTTCTAAAGAATGCGCTATCATCGACCATCAATAAATGAGTCTCAGGTTGTGTAATTGTTTTGTGATTATTCACATATACAGATTTAGGTACATACTTTAAAGAGTGTTTGTATAGGTATGCTATATCGATAATTTCAGTAGATTTTCCATTGATCACTACGGTGCTTAAGTATTTAGGATCATGTGATTTGAGTACTTTGGAATCAAATCTGTGTGATACTATATCTAGTATTTCATCTACAACTAGCCCTAAAATATCCCCGCTATTTGAAAAAACTATAACTTCTACTATTTCTTTGTTTAAAAAGTTCTCATTCTCGTCAAAGCTCATTAATTTCATCAAGCTATCTCTGTATTGCAAAATATACTGTCCAGAAACCTTTTCTATTTTTGCAGTTTCTATTTCTTCTAGCCTTGTTATAAAATCTAAAGGTATTGCTTTTACGCTTTCGATAGAATTATTAGAGCTCTGAAATAATAAAAATTTGCAAACATATTCTTCTTCATGCTCTGAAATGATATCTATTTCCTGATACTTGCTTTCGCCATATGCAGCATGTGAGCTTATCATATTATAGAGCGAGATTAGATCAAATATCATTGCAACGCTTCCATCACCCAATATTGTGCTGCCGGTATAAACTATAGTATTACGCAGTGGTGTAGAATTAGGCCGTACAACTATTTCTTCTATATCAAACACTCTATCTACCACTATACCAAATAGGTTTGATGATGTTTTGCATACAATAACGAATTGCTTTGTTGGTTTTTCAGCTCTGTTGGATTTAAACAAGTCAGACAGTGTGATGAGCGGCAAAACTTGTTCTCGTATTCTCAAAATTGGAGAATCATTTAAGAATTCTATTTGATGTTTAGAGTCTTGGTCTATCTTGATTATTTCGTGTATGTGATTTAGAGGCATGGCATATTTTTGCTTATCATAATACACTATCAACACTGGCATAATAGTGAGAGATAGGGGTATCTTTATTATAAACTCACTTCCGTAATTTAATTTGCTGCTAAGCTCTATAACGCCACCGATTTTTTCTATATTTGTTTTTACAACATCCATCCCAACTCCTCTACCAGAGACAGAAGTGACACTTGCTGCAGTTGAAAAACCAGGGTGGAATATGTATTGATATAATTCCTGATCTGATAGTTCTGCTACTTGATTCTCTGATAGTATTACGCGCTCTATCAATTTTTGCTTAATACGAGTTGTATCTATGCCTTTACCATCATCTGATATTGATATAACGACTTGGCCAGATTGATGATAAGCCTGAAGTTTTACAAGGCCTTCAGGATTTTTACCTTTGCTTATACGCTCTTCTGGTGTTTCTACACCATGATCTGCGCTGTTTCTCAGCATATGTACAAGAGGGTCTTTTATTGCCTCAATTAGATATCTATCAACCTCTGTATCTTCACCAGCCATCTCAAGCTTTATTTTTTTCTTGAGGGATTGTGCTATATCTCTAATGACCCTTGGATATGTTGCCCAAATGCTTGAGATAGGCTGCATCCTTGTCTTTAAAATATTCTCTTGTAGCTCAGATGTTATATAATTAAGACGCTGAATTGGTGTATTATATAGAGCTTTTATAGGGTCTTTATTATCAGATCCACGGTTTAGCTGCATTAGCTGATTGCGAGTCATAACAAGCTCACTTACTATTTGCATAAGTTTATCTAGCAAGGATAACCTAACACGAACACTCTCTGTAAGATTATGAGTGTGATCATTTTTTTTCTGTGCTTTTGGATCATCATGTTTAGCATCTGTATTTTCATTGCTAGGAGGAGGAGGTGTGTGATGCTCTGGCGTATTTTGATCCGATAAGAATAGATGATCAAACTCAAAGCTTGCGGCATGAGTATCAATATTGGTAGAGAGCGCCTCTTCAATTTCATTGTCAGGCAACTCGGGTTCTGCATTAGTTAATTGAGGAGTAGTAGGCTGTTCTGTAATTTGCTTTAATGAGTCTATTAGTGCCGAGAAATCTGTATTTGGCTCACTTCCAGTATCACGGATAGCTGTTAAAATACTCCGTATAGCATCTATTGCTTTAAATATAGCATCCAGAATTTTGCTATCATTAGATACCTGGTTATCACGTATTAAATTTAATATATTCTCACCATAATGCGTAATTTTTTCTAGCTTGTTTAAACCAAGAAAGCCAGAAGTTCCTTTGATTGTGTGCATGATTCTAAAAATCTTTGTGATGTATTCAGAATCATTAGGATTGATTTCTAACTGAACAAGATAATTATCTACATCGGCGAGAGTTTCTTCTGCTTCATTGAGGAAATCAATTGTAATATCATCCATATTTCAACTCTCTTAATTGAATGTTATATAAAATGTAAATTGCATGTCAGAGACGCTTAAAGACACATCTGCGTTTATTTCTCTTGCAGAAGTGCTAGCGATCACTGGGAATAAATTATCAAGCGATGGCATAATTTCTTGTTTTAAGATGAATAAATCCTTTAAGCACTCTTTTAGGTGGGTTTTAGTAGATGAGCAAATAATGTTGCATATAATTGCGTTTTGCTCGCCAGTTTGTATGTTTATATTTAATGTGCCACCATAGATAAGATTTTCGTGTGCTATATAAGCTAAAAGTGCTAAAAACTTTGCTTGTCTGTTATTGATAGATATGTATTCCAAATCCCAAACCAATGTGGTTTTAGATCCAGCCATAGCGGCAGATAAAAATGCTTTTACATTCTCTAGATTAACCACTCCATCAGCTGAAGATAAGCCAAACATAAACCTGTATAACTTGATCTTTGATATAAGATTTATAGTATTAGAGCTGATTATATTAAAAAGAGCATCAGATGTGGAAATGCTACCTTCTTCTTCTATGAACTCAATACCATTGTGTATGGCGCCAATACCCCCAGAGAAGTCATGACATATTTTGGTTGCGAGAAGTTCTGCTATTATAAGCTCAGATTCCATTTTCCACAATATTGTTTTATATTACAATATTATAGTAAGCATTAACTGATGAAATGTTAAGAAAATTTTTTATCTTTATACTCGCATAAGTCATTTATTAAGCATCGTCCACATTCTGGCTTACGTGCTTTGCATACATAGCGACCGTGTAATACAAGCCAATGATGAGCATTAGGCTTCCAATGATCACCAATGCTTTTTTGCAGTGCCAGCTCAGTTTGTAATACATTTTTTGCCTTACATAAGCCCACTCTATTGCTTACTCTAAAAACATGTGTGTCTACAGCTAGTGCTTTGTGATTCCATATACTACTCAGGATAACATTAGCAGACTTTCTACCAACTCCTGGTAGTGTTTGTAGAGCTTCAAAGTCTTCTGGCACTTCGCTATTAAATCTCTCTATTAGAGCCTTACTAAGCGCTATTATATTCTTAGATTTTGTATTGTATAAGCCTATTGTTTTAACAAAATCTTTTAATCTTTCTTCGCCAAGCGCAACCATCTTTTCTGGTGTATCTGCAACCTCAAAGAGAGTAGGTGTCGCCTTGTTTACACCTTTATCTGTCGCTTGTGCAGACAATACTACAGCTACTAACAA